>JAHFBZ010000068.1:7511-13354 GCA_023249725.1 Methanobacteriaceae archaeon | reverse complement strand
CCTTCAATTACAGGGGTTATAGCTGCTATTGCTCCTGCCCTTAAATAGTCTCCATAGGAAAATCCGCCGGGAATTACTGCTGCATCAAGATTGGAGAGATCTTTTTGGTTCCACCAAATATATTCTGGTTCTCCACCGGCAAGTTCAAGAGCATGATAAACATCTCTATCGCAATTAGAACCAGGAAATCTTATTACTCCTATTTTCATTATTTGTGCCTCTTTATGTTTATTTAATTTACAGGACTTATCTGGATTTCGTAATCATGAATCACAGGATTACATAACAAACGTTGGCACATATCTTCCACTTCTTTTTGGACTGCTTCCTGGGTTTCTTCATCCATACTGAACTTTACAATATCAATTGTATCTGTATTCTGAACTTCGTATCCTAAAAGCGCTAGTGCACGTTGTATTGTAGATGCTTCTGGGTTTAACATTCCTTTCTTCAAACTTATTTTAACTTCTACGTCGTATTTCATTAAACCACCATTAAATGAATTTAATTATATTATTTTAATTATTTTTTTAATTAATAAGATTAAATTTATCATTAAATTTCTTTTATTCCATACTTTTCAAGATCTTATGGGTCTAGAATCATGGAAGCAACCTTTTTATAAGCATCCATTACTCCGCATTCCCCTTTTCTAAATAAATCTTTGTCAAGGACGTCACAGGTTTCAATATCCCAATAACGGCAAGTGTCTGGACTTACTTCGTCTCCTAAAACTATATTTTGGTTTTTATCATAACCAAATTCAATTTTAAAGTCTACAAGGTTTATACCTTTATTTGCTAAGAACTCTTTCAAGGTTTTATTAATTTTTAGAGTTATTTCTCTAATTGAATCCAGCTCTTCTTTAGTAGCAAGATTTAATGCTATAGATATATCATCATTTAACATTGGATCATGAAACGCATCGTTTTTATAATCCATTTGTATAATAGGGGGTTCAAAAACCTGTTTGTCTTCAAATGGGAATTTTCTCAGTAAACTTCCTGCGGCTACATTCCTGGTGATTACTTCTAAAGGTATCATTTCCAGCTTGTTTGAAAGCATTTCCCCAGATTTAATCAGTTCAATGAACTGAGTTTTTATCCCTTCTGCTTCTAAAACTTCAAATAATTTAGAAGAGATAATAGAATTGTAATAACCCTTGAGTTGAAGACTATCCTTTTTTTCGCCGTCTCCAGCAGTTATATCATCTCTAAATTTAACAACTACTTTGTCAGAATGGTCAGTTTCATAAACGTCCTTCGCTTTACCACTGTAGATTAATTTTCCAACTTTTATATTCATAGTATCTCCATTTTTCTATTTGTTCTCAAAGGCTTATATATGTGTAAATCCAATTATAGAGATATATTGTGATTTAAGTAATATAATGATATCATTAAATAAAATTATTATATAAATTATCATAAGTAATTAAATGAATAAAATATTTCTAAATTTTTAATTAATATTTTTAAATAAATTATAATAAATTAAAATTTTATGAGGCCAAAGATGCCTTTACAGGTGAAATGATGTGTGGTATAGTTGGATGTATCTTAAAAGATGATGAAGCAGCTCCAGTACTTTTAGAATGCGTAAAAAAGTTAGAATATAGGGGTTATGACTCTGTAGGCATTGCTACGCCATCTTCAAAGATTAATATCAGAAAAGATAAAGGAAAAATCAGTGAAGCTGAAAAGAACGTGAAACTTTCTGATTTACCGGGAAATATGGGTATTGCACATGTAAGATGGGCTACTCATGGTATTCCCACTCAGAAGAATGCTCACCCTCACACAGATTGCAATGGCAAAATTGCAGTAGTTCATAATGGAATAATTGAAAATTATAAAGAATTAAAAAATAATTTAGAATCAGAAGGCCACATATTTAAGTCCGATACGGATACGGAAGTCATTCCGCACTTAATAGAAAAATTCATGGATCAAGGCTTTGATCTGGAGATTGCAGTACGGAAAACTCTGGATATGATTAATGGTTCATATGCTCTTGCAGTTATATCTACTGATGAGCCGGGTAAAATTGTAGGGGTTCGAAAAGAAAGCCCCATGATTGTTGGAAAAGGTGATGGGGATTATTTCCTGGCATCAGATGTGCCAGCCATATTAAAACACACTAATAACATTATTTACTTGGAAGACGGGGAAATGGTTATCTTAGATGCTGATGGTGTTACTGTTAAAAACGTTCTGGGTGAAATCATTGAGAAAGAGATTCACATAATTGAATGGACCCCAGATATGGCTGAAAAGGGTGGTTTTGATCATTTCATGATAAAAGAGATTCATGAACAACCTGATGCTGTTAGAGATACTCTTATGGAGTCTTCAGAAATAGAAAAAATAGTTAATAACTTGGGTGGCATTGAAAGAATCTGCTTTGTGGCTTGTGGTACATCTTATCATGCTTCTTTAATTGGAAAATATTTATTTGAGAGTTTAATGGGACTACCTACTGATGTAATTCTTGCTTCTGAATTTCAGTATTCTTCCAAGGCCATGGATGAAAAAACACTTGTAATATTTATCAGCCAGTCTGGAGAAACGGCAGATACTCTTAAAGCTCTTAGAACCGCTAAAAAAAGATCCGAAACATTGGTAATCGTCAATGTTGTAGGGAGTACTGCTACCCGCGAAGCTAAGCATGTTGTTTTCACCAGAGCCGGGCCTGAAATTGGTGTAGCTGCTACTAAGACCTATGTTAGTCAGCTAACCTGCGTATATCTTTTAGCAGCTCATATGAGCAAAAGAATGGACTTGGTCGAAGAGCTACATAAAATTCCCAAATTCATGGTGGAAGTTTTGGATAATGAAGATTATATTCACAGAATTGCAAAAAAATATAAGGATGCTCAGGATTTCTTTTTCATTGGAAGAGGGTTTTCTTACCCCACCGCATTAGAAGGGGCTTTAAAACTAAAAGAAATTACTTATATTCATGGGGAAGGATATGCTGCAGGTGAACTTAAGCATGGACCATTGGCATTGATTGATGATGGAGTTCCTGTAGTCGCGGTTGTAGCACCGGGAAATATCCATGATAAAACTTTAAGTAATGTGGAAGAGGTCCGGGCCCGGGGAGCCCATGTAATTTCTGTAGGTTCTAGTGATGATGAAATTTTAAAATCAGAATCAAAGGATATGATGGTAATGGATTCAGAGATTGATGAGTTGATTTCCCCTATTCCATATATAGTTCCTTTACAGTTACTTGCATATTATATCAGTGTTGAAAAAGGTATAGATCCAGATAAACCAAAGAATTTGGCCAAGTGTGTTACAGTAGAGTAAATATTCACAAAAAAAATTCCTGGAGCATTAAGAATGTGTGATAAAAATCAGAACCTAAAAACAGATGAATGGTCCTCAAGTAAATTTTATTCCATGGCAGATCAATATTATCGTGATAATCAGAATAATATAATAAATAGGATTCCTGAAAGAGAAAATGGTAAATTATTGGATATCGGTTGAAATGATGGAACGTTTACTCTTAAAATGGCACATAAATCTAAATTTCTCCTTATGGGATTGAAATAAATGAAAAATTAGTATTAAAAGCTCGGGAAAAGAGAGTTTCTGTCAAAGTTGCCGATGCAAATTATGAACTTCCTTTTGAAGATAATTATTTTGATATTATAGTTTCTAACCAAGTATTAGAACATTTAAATAATGTAGATGGATTTTTTAAGGAAGTTTATCGTATATTAAAAGATGATGGAATTGCTGTTCTTTCTACAACTAATATATCCTCTTTACATAATTTAGGAATGATTTTATTTGGAATGCAACCTCCTTCATTTCATGTAAGTGAAATTCAAGTAGGTAATCCTTTATTCGGGACAAAAACTGATGGACACCAACAAATATTCACTACTTCAGCATTGAAAGATCTTGCTAAATACCATAGTTTTGATATTGAAAAAACTTTTGGAACTGGCCACTACTTTTTTCCCAGTGCAGTTTCTAAAATTTTTTCAAGTGTTTCACCAAGATATTGTATATACATTGGTATATCCCTAAGAAAGATATGATTTTCATTAATATCTGGCCTAACATACATTAGAACTACTGCACTGGCTTCAATTTTCCTAAGTATTACTATTTATCTCGTAGTTTTATACTTTTTAGGTTTGGCATCCATAGGGGTAGCCATTGAAGTATTTAAATATTAACACTGAGTATTTTTGTTCCAGCAGTATTTGCTTTGTTTTTGAGAGTAGAAGAATAGAAATAAATTCCTGCTAAGAAAACTATGCCTTTAATATCGTCATTTATAGGATTATTTATTATTGTGATACCTATTTCCTATAGGCGGAAAAAGTTGTGGCCAGTGATTTGGGGAAAATTATCCAACTGTTTGTGTTTATTACTATTCTACTAATAGCTGGTTTTTTTATATGGGTATTTAATTAAGTCGTATTTGGAAGGGAAAAATAAAAAAGTAATATTCTTTTTTTATACAGTGGAATGCATGATGGAATTTTTCCACTGGGAGTGGCCATTGCTTATTTTTCTGTGTCGGCCACGTTGGTATCTACTTTGATGCGGGTAGTTATGCCATTTATTGTAGCGGGTTTTATTGGTTAACAAATATTGAAAATTATTTATAAAAATGAATCAATCCCATATCTTTATTTCCTACCATTTTTTTAACTTCAAAACCTTGGTTTTGTAAATTTTCAATTAAGTATTGTGCATTTATACCAGTTAAGTTTGAATGATATTCTAATAGTATTTCACTAAACATGGATAAGTCTGTTTTTCCTATTATTTCATATTCACATCCTTCACAATCAATTTTTAGAGCATATGGATCTATCTCATATTCATTTAAGATAGTTTCTAGGGTAGTAGTATCTACTTCAATAAGATTTTTTGAAGATGAAAAAGCAGAAGATACATTACTTTCATTAATACTATCAAAAGATATTTTAATAGTACCTTTTTTACTAGTAACTGCTTTATTTATTAGTTTTACTCTATCTGCGAATCTTTTATTTAATTCTAAGTTCTTAGTTGCAATTTGAAATACTTCAGGTATTGGTTCAAATGAATAAACAGTATATCCTTTGTTAGCAAAATATAATGCAGTATCACCTACATGTCCACCAATATCAATAATACTTTCCCCATTAAATACATTATTAATAAAATAACTTTCTTCAACAAAAGTTTCAATAAATGAAGATATTCCTACATTCAATATTTTAATGGAATCCAAATCAATTATATCCTTTTCTTTTTGAGATACGATACTTTTGATAGTATTTTCACTAGTACTATTACTAATTTGAACTCCAACTAAAGCAGCAAAAAGTCCGCTGTCAATATCCTTTTTTGTCAGTTTAACGGTTCCAAATTGTTTAAAATCACAAATAAATTTATTTACAACACCTATTCGAAATAAAAATGTCCCTAATGGATTATTTACTGACTCAAATATTTTTTTTAACCAGAAATATTTTTGTTTAATATTTGTTATTATCATTTTACCACATTAAATTTGAATTATTATTAAATAGTGTCGGTATATAAGTTTAAATAATAAATTAATGTATTTAATAAGTAATATAAATATTAGTTTAAATCCTTAGTTATGAGGTTAATAATGACAAAATATAATTTAACAGTAGCTTATCGAATTTATCCAAAGGTATCTAAGGTTCCACCGTTATTTAAGGATGATAAATATAAACTTTCAGAGTTTTGCATAGAATCGTTTAAGAGAGCTTTAGGTAACCTAAAAGTTAAAATCATTGTTCTATTCGACAACTGCCCTCTGGAATATGAAAATCTATTTAAAAATCAATTCGATAA
>JAHFBZ010000068.1:0-7501 GCA_023249725.1 Methanobacteriaceae archaeon | reverse complement strand
GATAAAGAAGATCTAGAATTTATCCACCTGGAAGGTGTAGGAAACCAGGCCACATTTAAATTGCAAATAGAAACTCTCTTAAGCCAAAATTATTCTGAATTGGTATATTTTGCTGAAGATGATTATTTCTACATGCCTAATGCTTTTGAAGAGATGATGGAAATTATTAAAAATGATGATGTTGATTTTATTTCTCCTTATGATCATTTAGATTACTATAATTACATTATGCATAACCACAAAGTGCTTATTAAAGCTACAGATAAAAGGCACTGGAAAACATCTACCTCAACTTGTTTAACTTTTTTAACTGATAAAAAAACTCTTCTTAAGTCAAGAAGGACTTTTGAGAGTTATACTAAAGGAAACTGGGATTCTAGTCTGTGGCTTGCCCTTTCTAAAGAAGGATTATGGAATCCTTTTAGAGTATTAACTAGTTTATTAAGGGGTGAAAAGTTATTTGCTGCAATCATTTTGATGGCCTGGCGTTACTGTTGGTTACAAATACTTTTCGGAAGGGTTTATAAATTGTGGACACCCATCCCCACATTAGGAATCCATCTAGAAAGTGATTATTTGCCTCCTACAGAAAAATGTTTGGATTATATGCTAAAAAAAGTAAAACAGAGTTAGAAAATTATTTTTATTCTTGAAATTCAGAAAATTGATAATAATGATAAATTTTATCATTAGAATTTATTAAAAATGATCAATCATAATTCTGATCTATTAATTAAAAATTCTTTTATGGTGTGAATTACATATTCGATGTCATTATTATCTATTCCTGGCCAAATACCTATCCAAAATGTGTTTTCCATAATTTTATCTGTCATGGGAAGTTCTTTGTAATGAGATTCAGTCAATTCAGAGGAATAAATCATTTTCCCATTATGTATTCTCATCGGAATCTTATTATCTAAAAATAAAGGTTGTCTCAAAATATTACCTGAGAATAACTGCCTTGTACCAATATTATTATCTTCTAAATACTTTACAAGTTCTAGTTTATTGAAAGGAGAATCATCTTTAATAGTTATTGGAAAACCAAACCAAGAAGGTTCTGATTTATCACTTTTTTCTGGTAAAATAAAATATTTCTCAAGTGATTTAAATCCATCAAACATCCTTTCAAAATTCTTTTTCCTTATATCAATAAAATTAGGTAGCTTTTTCATTTGAGCTAAACCAATAGCGGCCTGCCAATCCGTAATTTTTAGATTATACCCCAATGAGAATAAACATATTTATGATCATAACCAAAAGGTAAATTTCCAAATGTTCTGGAAAACCTCATACCGCAGGTATTATCTTCTCCTGGTGGGCAAAAACAGTCCCTACCCCAGTCTCTCAAAGATAAAAGAATTTAATAAAGTTCAGGGTCATTAGTAGCAACGGCTCCGCCCTCGCCCATAGTTATATGATGTGCTGGATAGAAACTAAATGTTGATGTCCGAATGTACCAGTAAATTTAGAACTATATTTTGATCCCAATGTATCACAATTATCTTCTAATATCCATAAATCATTATCATTAGCTATATTAATTACTTCTTCTAAAGTCAAGAAGGACTTTTGAGTTATACTAAATGCAACTGGGACTCTAGTCTGTGGCTTGCCCTTTCTAAAGAAGGATTATGGAAAACCTTTTAAAGTATTAAATAGTTTATTAAGGCGTGAAAAGTTATTTGCTGCAATCATTTTGATGGCTTGGTGTTACTGCTGGCTACAAATAATTTTCGGAAGGGTTTATATGCTATGGACCTCCCTCCCAACATTAGGGATCCATCTCGAAAGTTATTATCTGCCTCCTACAGAAAAATGTTTGGAGTATATGCGAAAAAAGAAGATGAAGGTAGATAAAATGTTAAATAATGATATCAATTTAGATCCACTAGGAGCTCATCATAAGATGATTGAGTTTGTCGGTAAAGAAAAAATAGTATTAGAAATTGGTTGTGGTAAAGGGGCAGTTACCAGACACCTTAAAAAGAATGGTTGTAAAATAACCTGTATTGAATTAAGTGAAGACTATGCAAATGAAGCCAAAGACTATTGTGAGAATCTTATAATTGGAGATGTGGAATCACTGCATGGACTAAATCTTCCTGAAGATCATTTTGATGTTATATTATATGGTGATGTTCTTGAACACCTAAAAAATCCACCAAAAGTTATTAAAAAATTTAGTAAGTACTTAAAGAAAGGTGGATATATTGTGGTATCTACACCTAACATTGCTAATTGGAAAATAAGACTTGATCTCCTTTTTGGAAAATTTGATTATCAGAACAGTGGTATACTTGATAAAACACATCTGAGATTTTATACTAAAAAAACTTTGAAAAAAATGATTAAAAAGTCGGATTTTAAAATTGTTAAATTGGATATAGCCCCATCTCTTCCAATTCCGATTGTTATACAAAATAAACTTCCATTAAGTTTACGTTACAAAATAGCAAATCAACTTGATGGTCTTTTTTCAATGCAATTTCTTTTAAAAGCTAAAAAAAGATAATTACAAATCAAAAGCTTTTTTTAATAAATAAAGAAATATATGGAATTAAATTGTGATTTGAACTATTATGATACTGCAAAATAATTAATGCTTCAATTAATCTCTAAAAACCAACAATGATCTAAATTATTACCATAATTCTATTCTAATAAACCCATTTCAGTTTTAACCATTTATCTAAACTTTCAAAAGACACTTTTTTTGTCATATGTTTTTTTTTATTTAAGATCTTCTTTAAATGGAAGTAGGCATCAATTTTTGCTTTAAAAATTATAAATTTTCCCCGAGATAGATTAATAATAACTTGTGCTATTTCAGCAGGAATTACAATGTAAAAATTTTTTAATATATATTGCAGGGGCAAATTCTTAAAAAGAGTCCAAGTGTAATTCCGCCAATTATAATAAACCGTGAAGTCACTTAATGGCTCTTCAGTTCCACCTTTATAATGCCAGACAACTGCTTCAGGGCAATACCAAGCACTCCAACCGGCCCATCTCAATCGCAGGGCCAGATCAAAGTCTTCATAATAGGCAAAGAAATCTTCGTCAAAGTATTCGCCTTCAAGTTTAACATCTTCCAGTGCTTCTCTTCTATATAAACAGGCCCCGGCACAGCACCCCAGGATTTCTTCTTCTTCATTGTATTTGTCTGAACTTTCATAGGCACCCCTATTAAAACCAAGGCCATTTTTAGAGTATTCTAACCCAACGGAGTCCAACAAATCTGGATTCTGACCCCATATCATCTTGGACTGTATGCTTCCTGCTTCAGGGTGTTTTTTTGACATTAAAATTAGTTTTTCCAAAAAATCTTCTTTAATTTCAGTGTCATTATTTAAACAAACTATGAATTTACATTCAGGGTCTTTAAAACCTTCTTTTATACCTTGATTATTTGCTTTGGCAAATCCATAGTTTTCAGGGTTTTTAATAATTTTGATTTTGTCTGATTTTAGATCATTAAAATAATTTTGATTAATATAATCAATGGAATTGTTGTTTTGGGAATTGTCTACAAATATGATTCTAAAGTTTGAATAAGTCTGATTAAAAAGAGAACTAAAATATTTTTCTAAAAATTTCTCCCCATTATAATCTGGGGTGATAATATAAGTTTCTGCCATTTAAAATACTTCCTTAGATTTGATTGTAAATATTTAAAATGTCTTTAACAATTTTATCCCATATAAAATTCTTTTCTACAAACTTTCGCCCATTTTCTCCTAAATTATTTCTTTTAGAAGGATTTTTTAATAGAGACTTTATTTCACACTCCAAATTTTCTAAATCAAATGGTTCAACTAAAAAACCATTAAAACCATCTTCAACAACCTCTACCACCCCACCTGAAGCATAGGCCACAACTGGAATTTTACAAGCATTGGCCTCGGCCAAAACCATTCCAAAGCCTTCTCGGGTAGATGGTAATGCCAAGATATTAGATTTTTTAATTTCTCCAATTAATTCTCTGTAATCCAAATCATGCAAAAATTGAACATTGTCTTCAATTTCCAATTCTTTTGTTAATTTGATTAAATTTTCTTTTTCAGCACCATTTCCTACTACTATTAATTTGACGCTTGGAATAACTTTCTTCAATGATTTAACAACTTTTAATAAGTGATCAACATGTTTATGGGGTGCTAATCTACCTACGAAGATTATAGTATTTTCATATTTCTCATTAACTTCAACAGAATCTATAAATTCCAGATCAACCCCTGCATAAACCACGCAAATTCTGCTTTTCTTTACATTATAATATTTAACCAGAGATTTTTTTGTTTCATTACTTACAGTGATTATTTTATTATAAGGAAGTCTAACCAAAATTTTCTCAGCAATAGCTGCAATTTTCGTTGACTGAATCCATTGATCATCTCCATCAGTACTTACATCATATATTGTTCCAATAATTGGAGTTCTTTTTATTTTAGCACCTAAAAACGCAGGTATGAGTGGTGCATAAGCTTGAGCATCAATTATATCATAATCCTGAGTCAAAATCCACTTAAAAACTGCAAATATGAAATTTATAAAATTTAACGAACTTCTTTGAGGAGGTTTATCAATGGTAGGGCCAATATGATAAATATTAATTCCTTCTATTTCTTCTTGATTATTTACACCAGCTATTTTCATGCAAATAACATCAACTTGATGGCCTTTTTTAACTAAACGTTTGGCAATTTCATAATAACGTCTTTCGCCACCGCCATGATAATGAGGAATAAAAAAATCAGATACTATACATATTTTCATAAGGGGCCTCTTTTAATAATTGATTTGGATATTCTAGTAGTAATTAAGTTTAATTAGATTTAAATTTATATTTATTTAAGGAATTTTATTTAAATTAGAGTGATAAAAATGGATAAATATTCTGAATCTTTAACTCCTCAAAAAGAAGCAATATCTCTAATAAATTATTATTTTAAAAAAGAAAGGCATGGTGATCATCATGCACGAGGCCAGGCCAAAAATGAATTTCTAAAATACTTAATTAAAACAGATGATGGATCCTACACACTAAAATCTGATGAAATTAATGGTAATTTTGAAAATATGCATACTTCTCATGGTGCAATTACAGAATCTCTGGAAAAATTTGTAAAACCATCAAACTTGAATAAAAAGAACAATATTAAAGTTTTAGATATATGCAGTGGTTTTGGCTATAATTCATCAACATTAGTTCATTATTTAGGTGCTGATTCAAATTCGGACATCAAATTATGCTTAGATTTGATTGAAATTTCCATTGAAACTCTTGCGGCAGGCTTATTAGTACCAGTTCCTTTAGAAACACACAACATAATTAAAAAGGCTATTGAGGAAAAATTAATTAAAGAAAAATTTGCCAGATTCCATTGTGAAAAAGGCCATATTCCTTCTAATATCCAATTTAATATTTATTCTAAAGATGCACGGGAAGTAGTCCAAAATCTTGATTCAGATTATTATGATGCTATCTTTCTAGACCCATTCAGCCCTTCAAAGGCTCCGGAACTATACACTGTTGAATTTTTCAAAGAATTAAAACGAATTATAAAAAATGATGGTGTTCTAGCCACCTACACCTCTGCCGCCCCGGTCAGAAGTGCCTTGGTCGAAGCAGGGTTTCATATCGGTGAAGGCCCTATTTTTGGCCGTAAATCCGGGGGAACAATTGCTTCTAATTCTTCAAATAATATTAAAAAAGATATTTCCGAGGCTGATGAGAGAATGATTGCTTTTTCTGATGTTGGTATTCCGTTTAGAGATCCTTTTTTAGATTTATCTGGTTTTGAAATCTCTAAAAATCGTTCAATTGCTAGAAAAAAGGCTAGAGGAACATATAAATTTTCTTCTGCAGTTAAAGCACCTATTTTCATTGGTAAAGAAATTGAAATGGATAGATGGGGCCGCAAAGTTGTAAGAAATATTAATCAATTACATATTGATGATTTAAAATCAAAAAATGCTTTATATTTGGTTTGCTGTCAAAATGAATCATGTTATTGTGGTTGTAATATTAATAGAATATCTAATTCTAGAGATAGAATAAAAAAGATGTCTGAAAGGCTTTTTAATCTAAGGAATGTCATGGAATAGTTCATTTTAAGGATATAAATATTATATTGTTCACGAGTAAGAATATTGTTCTGAAATGGAATAATTGTGCTTAAAATTGACTATTAATCCATATTTTGAATATTTAGCTCAAGTATCAAGAAAAATTTAAATAGTATTAATATTAATTTCACTATGTATTAGTATGATTACTAATATGGTATGGAAATGGGGGACTTCTAATCTACATAAAAAAATAGTATTTTTACTTGTAGCAATCAACTTTAATATCTATAAAATTCTGATAAGTTTTATAAAGAAATATTTGAATCTTTTTTTCTTATTAAGATTGCAACTAATATTAACTGAATAATATTTATAATAATCGTAGATTCACATTCATATAGAGGATCTTCCATTAAAGGAGACAGATAAATGTTTGAAATAAAATTAAAAGATAATTTAGGAAGAACCGGAATTATTAAAACTAAGCATGGCGAAATCAGGACACCCGCACTAATGCCTGTGATTCACCCAGGAAAGCAATCCATTGATGTAAAATCTTTAGGCGCTGAAATAGTAATTACTAATGCGTATATCATTTATAAAAATGAAGAATTAAAGGAAAAAGCTTCAAAAGAGGGTGTACATTCTTTAATAAACTTTGATGGTCCAGTAATGACTGATTCTGGCTCTTTTCAGCTTTCTGAATATGGTGATGTTGATATAAACAATCAGGAAGTTATTGAATTTCAGGAATTAATTGGTTCGGATATTGGAACTTCACTGGATATTCCTACGCCGCCTTATGTAAGCAGGGGCCGGGCTGAAAGGGAACTGGAAACAACAATAGAACGGGCCAAAGAATCTTTAAAATATAGAAAAGACATTTTGTTAAATTCTGTGGTTCAGGGATCGACTTTTCCGGATTTAAGATCAAAATGTGCTGATGAATTGGGTAAACTGGACTTTGAACTTCATCCTATCGGTGCAGTGGTTCCTTTAATGGAAAAATATCAATACAAAGATTTGGTTGATGTAGTAATTGCTTCGGTTTCTCATTTACCAGATTCCCGGCCTAGGCACTTAATGGGCGCAGGACATCCTATGATTTTTGCTCTAGCAGTGGCCATGGGATGTGATTTGTTTGATTCTGCAGCATATATTCTTTATGCTGAGGATGACAGATTTTTAACAGTTTCAGGAACTTACAAACTGGAAAATCTTGTTGAAATGCCATGTTCTTGCCCGGTTTGTATTGAATACACTCCTGATGAGCTAAGAAAAATGGAAAAGAGTGAGAGAAAAGTTTTGATTGCTCAACACAATTTGCATGTAAGTTTTGCAGAGATAAGGATGATAAAACAAGCCATTGCAGAAGGTAATTTAATGGAACTGGTTGAAAACCGATGTAGAGCACATCCTCGGC
>JAHFBZ010000005.1:19738-46434 GCA_023249725.1 Methanobacteriaceae archaeon | reverse complement strand
TACTCGGCATAAGCACCCGGCCCGAAACCAGTGAATCCATAGACCTGGTCCCCTTTCTTAAATCGTTTTACATCTTTGCCTATGGATTCAATTTCCCCGGCTAGCTCCAGGCCAGGTATTTTGAATTTCTTTCTGGGTTTTCTAAGGCCCAAAATGATCCTGCTAACCATGGATTCACCCCTCCGCATCATGCTGTCGGCCGTAGTTACTGTGGTTGCATGTACTCTTATCAGTACTTCATTATCCTGGGGAACAGGTTGAGCTACCTCTTTGAGTTGTAAAACATCTGGTGATCCGTATTCGGTGTATACAATCGCTTTCATATTTTTTTCCTCCAAATTAATTGATTAACCTTCCCATTTATTATCCAATTCATACTGCTCATTTTAGAGATTATAGTGATTCAATTAATCATTCGAACGTTTAATAGACCTGTATTAACATTTAATGGCATTTGTTTTTAGTTTTTTATTATATTGGCATAATTGTACTATTATGTAGCCATAAAAGACCATTGAGAGGATTAAAATTGCGGAAATCAATTTAGAAAAACTGAAATTGGCAATTGAAACTAGGGCTATTAAAAATAGAGTTACTAACACTCCAAAGATGACCGTCCTGATTTGACGATTGTTTTTTTCAATTAATGATTTTGTATCGGTGTAGATGTTGGGCCTTTCATTTTCATAGGGTTTACGCCAAATGAACCATGGTCCCATTTTATTATCCATTGATTCCCAACCATCTTCTTTGAAAAGCTCAAAATAATTATCTCCAGGCATCGCAGGATAATCCCAACAATATCTCATTTTCCTGACTTTTCCGTTCTTAAAACTGAACCTGACTTGGGCAAAATCGACTTTAGTCAGATTCCATCCATTCTTTTCCATTTCTTCCAACCAATTTTCTACTTTCTGAGTGTTCCAGCCCCACCACCAGTGCCACACCTTTTTAACTTCTTTCATTATGAATCCCCCATTTCGGTTTTACCAAGACTCAGAAGCTCTTCTAAACGTTCAAGTTCAAGTTTTTGCACAGTTCTGCCTTTTTCACTAAGTTCATAGACTTTTTTACGACTTTCTTCAGCAACTGGAGTTATTAATCCTTCCTTTTCCATTCGGGACAGATTTCCATACATGGTTCCCGCCCCGATATTAATACGACCATTGGTGATCTCTTTGACGTGTTGCATTATCCCATACCCGTGTCTTGGCTTATTTAGAGAAATGAGAACATAATAAGCCGCTTCTGTTAAAGGTAAATATTTTTTTTGTAATATTTTAGTATCCATGTTAATCTCCCGAATTATACATCGTGCAATGTTATACCATACTACGATATATCGTGGCACGTTATATATAAACATTATGATTCAAAATAAAATAAAAAAATAGAATGATTTAACGACTAATAAAAATAATATGGGTGCTGTAAAATTAATAAAAACTATTTCAGGCCCTTTAAAGCAACATAAATACCTTCAGGCCACATAATCCCCACAATTAGCTGATAGCAAAATAAGAGACCTAGAATTATAACCTTTCTTTATACTTTAATTCCCTGAATTTAATCTTATAAAAGGTCCCTTCTCCTTTTAAAAACTCCATATCCCCATCTAATTGGTCCACCAGGGAATTAATCAAAGTCAGACCCAGTGTGGCACTTTCTAATTCAGACTCATCTATAAATCCTATTCCATCGTCCCCTACAATTAAAACGTATTCACCATCCTCCTGGTGCATTTTTACAGTTATTTTACCACTCACACCAGAAGGAAAGGCATGTTTTAATGAATTAGAGACAATTTCATTTATTATTAGGCCACAGGGGACTGAAGTTTCAATATTAAGATCTATTTCCTCATCAATATCTACTTCTAAATCAAATTTAGTCATGTTTTTAGAATTTTCATATATTAAAGTACTTAAAAGAGTTTTTAAGTAATCTGAGAAATTTATAGCGCTTAAATTATCAGATTGATAGAGTTTTTCGTGAATCATGGACATGGATCTCACCCGGTTCTGGCTCTCCACAAAGAGATCATGGTCCTCCTCAGCCACCACATTTCTAGACTCTAAATTTAAAAGACTGATTATAATCTGCAAATTGTTATTCACCCTATGGTGAATTTCTTTAAGCAAGGTTTCCTTTTCCCGGAGTGAATTTTTAACAAATTTAGCAGCCTCTTTCTGTTCGGTGATATCCCGACTGCTGTAAATAAATCCTTTAATCTCATCATTTTCAAAAATAGCTTGACCAATTGACTCCAACCATACGTATTTACCTTCCGCATTTTTATAACGATATTGTATCCTGGCACTTTTGAGGGAGGCCAATGATTTTTTAAGGCGCTCTGTAACTTCTTGCACATCATCAGGGTGAATAAAATCATAGAATGACTTTCCCCGGAGGTATTCTGGAGGGTAGCCTAATAAGTGCTGGGAAGAGGGACTTACATATTTGAAAACACCATTTTCATCTGATTCAGAAATAAGATCCAACATATTGGAGGTAATAAAACTAAGTTGTTCTTCCCGGGCAGAAATTGTTTTTTTAGCTTTTTTAATCTCATTTAATGATAAAATCTGCCGGATAATTACCAGTACCACAATAATCCCCACCCCCCAAATTAAGGCCTCATCTGGTTCGATAATAATTAAAAGGCCATAGGCAAATAGAACCAGGACTAATGGCAGATATGAAACTAGACTATTGGGAGCACTTGATTTACTATAGGCCAGTATTAAGTTTTTAAAATCTAAATGGATATTATTTAGATAAGCTATGATAGCTAAAGTTATAAATATCAAGTTGGAAGAGTAGAGCACTGTGAATATCCATTTATATATTAAAAGAGGAGTCACTACATTATAAGCATATATCATGTCCCCAAATACCTGAAAAAACATTCCTAATGAGAATAAAACTAATGGAAGTTCTGAAATATTTCGGTTTTTACTAAATAATAATATAAGTATGGCTAATAGCACTATAAGATCTAAAAATAGATAAGATATGGAAATTATCACTGATAGAGTATCTGGTTGACTGGGACCCACGGTGGGCCAGATAAATAGAAACCATACAATGAAAAATGCAGATACCATGACTATAACTGCATCTAATAAATTTTTATATTTAATTTTAAATGGTTTTTTAATAAAAAAAAGTATTCCCAGCACCAATAAAGAGTAAGCAGCCATGTAAAAAGTGTCAGTCAGGGAAAGTGAAGGAATTATACCCACAATATCTTTGAAAACAAAATAGAAAAAGCTGGCCACTGAATACATCACCATAGATATAGCCAGTGACAGCCAAGGCTTAAAAGCATCTTTATGGTTTTTATAGGCCCAAAATGCGGTGTAAATTAGTAGTACTGAGGTAAAAATGCTAATCATTGGCGTTAAAATAGCCATATAGAATGAAAATAAAGTAGTTTCCCATAATGAAAAAGGAAGGATAACTAAGGCAATTAAAGCTCCTATAGCTACTATTAACAATGATTTAAATCCATTTGACGAAGAGGATAAATACATTTTTTGGCCTAAACTGTTATCATGATAATTATGTCTTCTTTATTTATTATAATTATTGAAATTTTTAGGAATGACAATAAAATAAAAAATTCTAATTAAATTTAGATTATTCCAATATTTTAAAATAAGAAGTTAAAATAAAAATAAGTAATAATAGTAATATTTGTTAATAAAAGCGATATTGAATGATATTTTTACCATTCGCTCTTCCAAGGCATGTTTTCATTCTTTTCCCGGCCCATGAATTGGTAAATAAACACACCAGTGGCCACAATCATGGCTAGTATCCAGGTGTAGAACCAGGCCAAATCATTTAAAATGAATTCCGGCATGTATAAATACAGATAGACTATTAACGCTGAGAAAATTCCAATTGTTGAGAAAACTGCCAGATAATAAGTTTTATTGTAATATCCCTTGTTTATGAATAGGCCACTGATTATTATAAGCAATCCAAATAGAATAAAGAATACAGAGCTTGTTTGATCTACAAAAAAGCTTCCTATTCCAAGTAAGGCGAATACTGTTCCAGCAATGATATAGTTCCTCTTCTCAAGTCAATCATCTCCTTATCGGATTTTTAAATTATTTTGATTAATAATTTTTCTAATTTATTCTTAAGATAAAATGAATAATCAATATATGATATTCCAATAATATTCACCAAGGCCAGTTATATCCTCGGTTCATAGCTCAATTCCCGGAAAATAATCCTATAAAAATTTCCTTCCCCACCCATAATTTCCATTTTGCCATCTAATTGGGTTAAAAGCATATTAACCAGTTTTACTCCCAAATCATTAGTTGAATCATCATTTTCACCACATCGTATTCCATTATCTACTAGTAAAACATATTTTTCTTGTTCTCGGTGCAGTTTAACCGTTATTTTACCAGCAGAGGTATAGGTATTTTTTAATGAATTTGAAACCAATTCATTTATTATAAGGCCACAGGGGACTGCAGTTTCAATATTAAGGTCAATTTTCTCAATATCCAGATCCAATTCAATTTTAGATAAAGTATGATGATATTCATAGACCAAATCAGTTATTAAAAGTTTAATATAATCTGAAAAGTCTATGGAACACAGATTATCAGACCTGTAAAGTTTTTCATGTACTATAGCCATGGCCCGCACCCGGTCCTGACTCTCCATAAAGAGTTCCTTATCCCGGAAATCAACCACATTTATAGCTTGGATATTCAAAAGACTGGATATAATCTGAAAGTTGTTGTTCACCCTATGGCGAATCTCCCTCAGAAGAGTTTCTTTTTCTTCCAGAGAATTTTTAACAAATTCTGCAGATTTTATTTGCTCAGTGATATCTCGGCTGCTGAAAATAAATCCTTTAAAATATTCATCATCAAAAAAAGGTTTTCCAATAGTTTCCAGGAATATATATTCTCCCCCTGCATTTTTAATTCTATATTGGAATCTCACACTTTCCTGGGAGACCACTGCTTTTTTTAGATTATGGCTAATCTCAGGCAAATCCTCAGGGTGGATTAGATTATGGAAAGATTTTCCCATTAGATGCTCGGGAAAATAGCCTAAAACCTGCTCACAGGAGGGGCTAACATATTTAAGAACCTCATTTTCATCTGATTCTATAATGAGATCCACCATATTAGTTGTAATGAAGCTTAACTGTTCTTTCTTCTCAGAAATTAGTTCTTTATTTCTTTTTATCTCATTTAAAGATACTATCTGTCTGAGAATTACCATTACCACCACGATTCCAACCCCCCAGATCAGTGCGTCATCTGGGGTGGTGATAATTAAAAGACCGTATGTGAAAAGAACCAGTATTAAGAGTAAGTAAGAAATTAAGTCCTTTTGTGGTTTTGATATCCCATAAGATGATTTTAATATCCTAAATCCAATTGGACATTTTTTAGAAAGGATATGGCTGCTAAAATGAGGAATATAGTATTATAAACATATAATATATTGAAGAGCCAGCCATTAAGCAGAGTGGGTACTACAGTGTAATAAGAATAAATTATGTCCCCAAATATCTGGAAAAACAATCCCATGGCAACCAGTGCGATAGGTAAATCAAACGCCACCGTCTTTTTAATAAGTTACATCGAGGGATATATGTTTGCCGAAGAATACGCCTCCAAATACAGATACAGTGTGGATCGTAACCAGGAACTGCTGGCTTTAGGGGCCTCAAACATATTTGTGGGCCTTTTCCAGGGACTACCTATTGGGGGAAGCTTAACACGTACCGCAGTAAATGATGAAAGTGGAGCCAAAACCCAGCTAGCAGGCGGATTTGCCGCATTATTAATTTTATTGGTAATATTATTCTTTACTGGAGCATTTTACAACTTGCCCCAAACCATACTGGCCGCCATTGTATTATTTGTTATAAAGGGCCTGGTAGACATCCCCCATTTTAAAAAGATATATCGTTTCAGCAAAACCGAATTTGCAATTGCCTTGGTAACATTTTTATCCGTGCTTTTTTTCGGCGCCCTGGAAGGAATCGTTATTGGAGTGATATTATCCATTTTTGGGCTTTTAAAAAATATGTACAACCCAGATGTAGTTGTATTAGGGCGGATTCCTGGAACTGAACAGTTTTTAGATATTAAACGCCACCCTGAAAGTCAAATTATATCCCATACCCTTATTGTGAGGGTGGATGGTTCTCAGATATTCTTGAACACCGACAGTGTAAAGAATACTATTTTAAACCTGGTAGATAACAAATGTGAAGGCACTAAACTGTTTGTTTTGGATTTTGAATCTTCTGCATTCATTGATTATTCAGGAATTCAAATGCTGGAAGAACTCAACGACGAATTAAAGCGCCGAGGTATAAAAGTCATAGCAGCCAATATGCATGGGCCTTTAAGAGATTCCATTAGAAATAGTAGTCTGGAAAAAGAAATAGTGGACAGCACTATTTGTTTAAGTATTGAAGACTGTGTAGAGAAATGGGAAACTCAACATAAGGCTAAAAAATTACTTTAATAAATTACTTTAATTTTTGAATAATTAACTTGCAACTTTTATATATTCAATTCCATTTATTTCTAGAGCTTTTTAAAACAAAAACGAAATTTAATAAACTTTATCTATTTCTGAGTTCAATTTTATTATTAAAGGCAATTATATGTCGTATTTTAACATATATTAAAAAAATAGCTTTAAAAAATAAATGAAATCACCCAGATAAAATGAAATCATTATCATCTTACTTACCCATAACTCAATGGGCCCGCAACTACAACAAAGACTGGCTTAGACCAGACATCATAGCTGGAATAACCGTAGGGGCCTTCACCATACCAGAAGTTATGGCCTATGTTTCCCTGGCCAATGTACCTCCCGAAATTGGTTTATACTCCGCCATGGTGGCCCTACTGGTTTACATGGTTTTTGGTTCTTCACGACAGCTATCTATTGGACCCACATCCACCCTTTCCATACTGGTAGGGGCCACCTTGGGTTCTCTGATGATCCCTAATGCCAGCCAGTACCTCATGATGGTCTCCCTTGTTGCAGTAGCCGCTGGGGTTTTGGCCCTGATTTCGTGGACATTGAGGATGGGTTTTATTGTTAAATTCATTTCTAAAACTGTTTTAACCGGTTTTTTAGCAGGTATAGCATTATTTATTGCCTCCGGACAGCTACCTAAATTATTTGGAATAGAAGGCAGCTCTGGAACTTTTTTTGAACGTATATACTATCTCATCATGCATCTGGATCAAGCCAACTGGTACACATTGGCCATAGGGGCCGCAGGTATCGTTTTCTTATATGTGGGCCATAAAAAGTACCCTAAACTACCCCACGCTCTCTTTCTGGTTATTGGTTCCATTATAATAGTTACCATTACCAATCTGGCCTCTTTCGGTGTTGCTTTAGTGGGTGCCATTCCTCAAGGTTTACCTGGCCTAGTTATTCCCGATCCATCATTAATAGATATGAATATCCTAGTAACTTTAGCGGCCACCGTTTTTCTGGTAAGCTACATTGAAGGTTATTTATTTGCCGAAGAATATGCAGCTAAATACCGTTATAAAATTGATGGGAATCAGGAGCTGCTAGCTTTAGGGGCTTCCAATGTGTTGGTAGGCCTATTTCAGGGACTGCCCATTGGAGGAGCATTATCACGTACTGCCGTAAATGATGATAATGGTACTAAGAGTCAATTATCTGGTGGAGTAGCTGCTTTACTCATCATAGTCGTGCTTTTATTTTTCACTGGAGTTTTTTACAACTTACCTCAAGCCATACTGGCCGCTATTGTATTGTATGTTATTAAAGGCCTGGTGGACATCCCCCATTTTCACAATATTTACTATTTCAGCCGAATAGAATTTGCCATTGCCCTGATAACCATGTTATCCGTACTGTTTTTAGGAGCCCTGGAAGGGATTGTCATAGGAGTTATACTGTCCATTTTAGGATTACTCAAAAATATGTACAACCCACATGTAGCCATATTAGGACGTATACCTGGCACTAATCGATTTTTAGATATTAAAAGCCGGCCAGAAGGTGAAATAATTTCCCACACCCTCGTGGTGAGGATTGATGGTTCCCAAATATTCCTGAACACCGAAAATATAAAGAATACCCTTATAGAACTGGTAGATCACGAATACAATGATACCAAACTGTTTATTCTTGATTTTGAGTCTACAGCTTTCATTGATTACTCCGGAATCAAGATGTTAGAGGAGCTTTATGAAGAAATGGATAGTCGAGGCATTAAAATTAAAGCAGCCAATGTTTATGATCCTTTAAGAGAATATATTAAAAAAAGCAAACTGGAAGGACAAATCGTGGAAAGTGAGGTTTCTTTAAGTATTGGAGATTGTATTAGACGCTGGAACACCGAAAAAAAGGATTAATATAGATATATTCCGGATATTTAATTATTAAATAACTTAAATTCTTTTTGATTAATCTGTAGATTTATATATTATTTTTTCATTAACCAAAGATTTAAATAGTAAAATGTTATATCTATCAAACATAATGTTAAAAAAATCTAACATAATGTTGCAAATAAACAACATATGATATAATAAAAAATGAGGTGAAGTAAGTGAAAATGGAATTTAATTATTTTTGGGGCCTTCTCGGTTTTCTAGGAGTATTGGGGTATGTTTTAGAAAATCCAATATATTATGCGTTTTTTGCATTTTTTATACTATTTTTAGTGCCTCTTTTTAACAAAAAAGAAAATGTTGAAGAGGGTAAAAAATGGTTGGACAATTATAATTGGCATAACATAAGTATCCGGCTTGGATCTGCTGCTTTAATGCTTTCAGGACTTATAATGATGGCTACCAAGACCATGAACGACTTAGTATCAGTTATGCTCTTATTAGGAATAATGGCCTTAGTATCTAATTTTTTCACCTATGTGGGAATGGATAAAAAAGCCCAGGATGAGCGATTACGAAAAATAGGTACATATGCCACGACTTATTCCTGGTACATAACCTTAACGTTCGTTTCTTTCCTGGTATTGAGCATGTATTGGGGCCAAAATATACGCAACCCCATCGAATTAATGGGAGTGACCATTTTCGTCATGACCTCCACTATGCTTGTTGGTAACACCTTTTTAGGCCTTAAAGGAGACATAGACTAAAATAATAATCTAATAATCTTCAATAAATTATGCTAGTTAGGTAGTGGTCAAAAACAATTTTATAGTAAAAAAATTGTTCTTTATTGATTGAATTATGGAAATTAAGGAGATATGATATGAAGACCAGAATAAAAGAATTGCGGGCCAAGTACGATCTAACACAGGCCCAATTAGCAGAAAAAGTTGGAGTCAGGCGGGAAACCATTGTCTTCTTGGAGAAAGGTAAATACAACCCCTCTTTGAAATTAGCTTATATGATCGCCAGAGTTTTAGAGGCAGATATTGAGGATATTTTCATTTTTGAGGAGAAAGAGTTGGAAATAGATAATTAAACTATTCTCTTTCTTCATTAAAATTGAAGAAAATTAATCGAACCGTTTATTAATTATTCCATTAAAAAATATAAAATAAATATAATAAGAAATAATTTAATCTCCAAACTTAATCATCTCTTTAGGCTGAAAATTAGTAGCCATGGTCCAGAAATAGGCATCACCATGGGCAATGCGGAAAATTATCAGTCCGGGATGGTCAAAGGTCATGCCAAATTCTTTAAGAAATGGCCTATCTTCTAAAACTTTCTTTTTAAGTTCCACATCATCAACAAATTCCACTTCACCAGCCACCCGCATCATGGTCCCGGTCTGTTCGTCAGGTTGCCAGAAGCAAGCTTCAACTTTGTGATTGGCCTGCATTTGACCATACATATCCTTTACAGCACCAATTTGAAAGTAAAATCCAGTTTCATCAGCAAACCAGAATCCTAGGGCCCTTACTCTTGGTTGATCTCCCTCGGCCGTGGCCAGATAACAGACTGGTGTTTCATTGGCAAATTTTATACAATCTTTAAAATCCATTTTATCACCAGTTTAATATTTCTATTAGCGGAGTTATGTTTTTATCGAATTCAAATTAATCAATATTTTTTTCCAGTTTAATTCCCAAAACGAATTCTTTGGCCTAATTTTCTTCAAGTAATAATAAAATTTAATAATAAGACCACGAATATTAGATTAGAATTATTTAAGGAGATTTGATACCATAGAAAAAAAGTTATGGAAAGCATTCATACTTTCACTTATTTATCCTGGATTGGGCCATCTATATGCTGGAAACAAGATTGTTGGAGCAATATTTATAATATCAACTTCATTTCTACTGATTAGTGGAATATTTTATGATAGGCTAGTTCGGAACCTGATAATAATCGCGGGTTCTTGGCTATTAATAGCTCTGCTTGCAGCATTCAGTGCCAACAGCTATAATATAAAATATAAAAGTGAAGTGGAATCTCTTTCAGAACCTGGTGTTTTGTGCCCTAATTGTCAAACAAACAATCCGGTTGAAAGTGAAGAATGTCTGAAATGTCATAAAAACTTAAAAGAAGTATTATTTTACAAAAATTCTGAAGGCCTATTAGATTTTCCAGACATTGAAATAAACAAAACTGAAATTATTGAATATAAAAAAGGCCTTACTGGAAAAAGAAATGGCAAAACTGAGAAATATAGTAATCTTATCCATGATGTTGAAATAAAAAATTATGCAATAGAACCATATATTCAGATCAATTTCAAATATAAAAATAAAAATGGAAATATTAAAAAAAAGTTTCTGGTTGTAAATAAATATAATCTAGAAGAAGTAAAAAAGGCTCTGGATTTGAAAAATATTCAATATGTGGATAATAGGCGTAGAAAATAAGTAATTTTAAGAATTTTTAGGAGATTATATTCGTGAAAAAGCAATCTAAAGTATTAAAAATTCGTAATATTCCCTATAAAGACTTTATTGAAATAGATGGGAATTAAGAATATTACTTCTTAAAAACAACCAAATTCCCATCAATGCGAGCCACGTTGGTAAATGAAGCCAGTGTACCCGCCCCGGCATCCAGCTCAGGATCATGATATTCCGCGGTGAATGCCTTGTGTTTTTCATGTATTTTAGTTATTTTTCCTTTTAATTGCCGTCCGTCTTCTCCCCATTTAAATGTAACGTCTTTGCCCTCTAATAATGCTAATTGAGATGAGATATCCATATTATCACCTTTTAAATATGTTTTTAAAATCTAATAATTCTATATTGAGATGTCAATTAATTAAATATTTAAATTAATATTTGTTTTTATTAATTAATATTAAACAGTTATCTCCTTAAACACCTAAGTCGGTGGTGTTTATATTTACTAATATCCAATCTTTAAAGTAAGAAATTAATATTTGAGGTAGAAAAATGCAAAAATCAATTTTATATATAATTCTAGGATTATTGTTCTTATTACTGGGTATTGGGGATATTAATACAACCAGCCTTACCGTGGGAGCAATATTTCTAATTTGCGGCCTGTTCATGTATAAAAAATATGAAAATAAAACTATTTTCGTGGGAGTGACCTCCGCCGTTCTGGTGGCAATGTCAATTATAACCTATCTACAGATTACTAACCCCAATTATAGTGGTAGCTTGTTTTACAACGGAACTTTCTTTATTCTGATGATATTAGCTGGACTGTTTATCATTTACAAATTTCCTCAAAACTGGAGATTGTGATTCACCACAGCAATTATTAACCAATTTAATGCTTAACATTTATAATCAAACCATTCAAATAATATTATGAATTTAGATTAAAGTTATACTGCCAATGGAGGCTTAGTTTTGAATAAATTCTGGAACAATTTTAATTATGTGGCCGTTATTGCTGGGCTTTTGGCCGGGCTTTTACTTAGCATTATTTTAAAATTTTTTATAGGAAATAATGCTCTATTTTTACTGCCCATTATGGCCAGCGTGATGTCCGTGTATTTATCAAAGGAATCAGACTATATCACCGGAATAAGCACCGGGCTTTTGGCTGGATTAATTTCTATAATATGGATTGGTCCCTATTTCCTGATTTTAGGGCCTTTAGGTGGTTTTTTAGGAGTTATAGTTAACCGCTATTTAGGTAATAGTCCTGAATCAAATCCCATATTAAAAACAAAAAATAGTGTTAGTAAGGGTCGAGTTAAACCTATTCAAACTTGGATTGAACATTTAAACCTGGCTAAGCCCATTATTTTAGTTGCTACTATTCTATTAGGAGTAGTCTTGGTTTGGGGAGTTTTTACCGTGCCTACATTGGGCATGGAAACAGAACATCCTAAAACACAAGTACAAACCAATACCACTCCCCAAAATCAAAGCTCATTCAATCCTGAGGATGTGGCCTTGAAGAAAAACATTACTAAGTCTTTAGAATTGTTTTTCAGTGATTTTAATCTATTATTCAAACAGAATGGTGTAACCAGAGGATACATTATCAGCAGCATACAAATAGAAAATATTACCAAAATTTCTTTAAATCAGGTCCAGGTCAGTGTAAAATTAACCAGAATAACCAGTAATGGAGGCCAATTTAATTCTGAATGGAATGGGCCTTTCTTTTTAGTTAATGGAACCTGGGTAGATAAAGGTGAATTTATCCAGATACATTCTTATAATGCCAGTTCTGGAAAAGATACCATGTAATTTTCCATTTATTTATTTTTTTCTCATATGATGACCGTGATTAAATAATAGAATTCTGATTTTGAAATTAATAATTAAATTTTATATCCAGTTTAATCCATCTAAGCCATTAGAAAGGAAATATAATCCAATTACTATGACTAAAATTGCAGTTAAATAGTGGCCATTCTTTTTAATCCACTTGTTCAATTTAAAAAGAATTTTATTTGCTTTTTGAGGAGTTAAAAAGTATATTAAAACAGGCAAAGCTATCATAAACAGAGTAATGGCCATTAAAGCCAATAATGAAATTATGGTACCAAACCATCCTAAATCAGCTGCCGCTATTTTACTTCCACCCAGAAAAACCAGTGCCATGGTGATGAAATTGAGAGCAAAAAGACCCATAGCCAGAAACAAGCTACTAAGAAATTCTGAAGTGGCAGATTTATTATTTGTAGGGAGTTCTAGTTCTTTCTCCTCAAACCATGCATTCTTCTTTAATAGGATTTTAAACCCATAGTATAGAACTATGATTCCTAAAAGCAAGTCTATCCCTGATTTAAGTGGGCCTGGATCGGTCCTGCTCAAAAGAAAACCTTCAGCAGTTACCATGCCTAACAAAGCTGCTATCAAGATTATCAGTGCTGATCCCAGTAAAAAACCAGCCCCCGCTGGTTTTAGGTCTTTTAGAAAGAGACAGTAGAACTATTAGTAAAGCAAAACTGGTAGGCTAATGGCCGCTGCTAGAGATATAGGTACGATTTCTAAGAGTAAAGTGACTATTTCAGACATGTTATTTCCCTGATTAATAAAAAAATAAATTAAAAAAAATGTAAAAAATTACTTCGCATCAACCAATTTAACTGCATTCTTCTTTCTTTTGCATAAATCCAGACAAGTACCACATTTAACACATGTTTCAACCTCAATAACATGAATTTCATCTTTAGATCCTGTTATGGCTGATACAGGACAGGATTTAAGGCAAACCATGCACCCATCACAAATTTCAGCGTCAATGGTGTACTCTATAAAGTCTTTACAGTCCAAGGCCGGGCAAACACCATCTTTGATATGGGCCTCGTATTCGTCCATGAAAAAGCGAGTGGTGGTTAAGATAGGGTTCGGTGAAGACTGACCCAATGCACAGAGCGATCCTTTTTTAATGGCTTGAGCCAAATCAGGTAATAGCTTAAGATCTTCTTCTGAACCTTTACCTGTCGTCATATCAGTCAAAATATCCAGCATCTGTTTGGTTCCCAATCTACAAGGAACGCATTTGCCACAAGACTCCCTTTGAATAAATTCCAGGAAATAACGGGCCACTTCTACCATGCAAGTGCTCTGGTCCATGACTACCAATCCACCAGAGCCCATCATGGCCCCCACACCGATGAGTGAACTATAATCAATTGAAGTATCAATATGTTGGGCCGGTATGCATCCTCCAGATGGCCCTCCAATTTGCACGGCCTTAAATTCACCATCGTCAATAATTCCCCCACCAATATCAAATATTACTTCTTTTAGAGTGGTTCCTAGTGGTACTTCAATTAAGCCCGTATTTTTAACCTGCCCCACCAGACAAAAAGTTTTAGTTCCTTTACTCTCCGTGGTTCCCAGTTCCGAATATTTATCTGCACCTTTTTGCATAATAAATGCCGCGCTGGCCATGGTTTCCACATTATTTATGACTGTGGGCTTGCCAAATAGGCCCTCCGTAGTGGGAAATGGAGGTCTAGTTCGAGGAGTTCCCCTTTTACCTTCAATGGATGCCATAAGTGCAGTTTCCTCACCACAAACAAATGCCCCCGCACCTTCTTTTATAATAATTTCCAGATTAAATCCAGATCCTTGAATATTTTCACCCAGGAATCCTCGCATTGTCATTTGGGAGATAGCAATTTTTAATCGTTCCAGAGCCAGAGGATATTCTGCTCTGCAGTAAATGTAGGCTTTTTCTGCACCAATAGCCTTAGCCGCGATTAATATTCCTTCCAGAACAGAGTGGGGATCACTTTCTAAAAGTGAACGATTCATAAATGCTCCTGGATCTCCTTCATCAGCATTGCACACCAAGTAATTGGTCTCCTGGTCAGAATCTATGCAGAATTGCCATTTCATCCAAGTGGGGAATCCAGCACCTCCTCTTCCCCGGACACCAGCTTTTTTCATTTCCTCAATTATCTCGGAGGAATCCATTTCCAAGGCGCTCATGAAACCAGCATATCCTCCCTGGGCCAAATAATGGCCCATGTTAGTGGGATCAATAAACCCACAGTTTCGGAGAATTCTGCGTTCCTGCATTTTCATAGATTTTTGTTCCAAAAGAGGAGTTATTCCATCAATATATCCTTCTCCCCAGCTTCCCAGAGCATATTCTGGTAAAGGAATATCATTGATAAGATGAGATTTGGCTATCTCTCTGGCCACTTTTTTAGTGACGTTTCCATAAATTACTGCGGGTTTTTGTGGTTTTGAGACCATAATAATAGGTTCAGCATAACATAATCCTATACAGCCTACCTCAATTATTTCCACAACATGTTCAGAATTTTCCATTTCAGATTCAATGGCTTTTTTTGCAATTTGAGCTCCAGCTGAATTTCCACAAGTAGCGGATCCAATTAAAACAGCATTTTTCTCAGAAAATAGTAAATCATATTCCTTTTTTTCCTGCTGGACCACTTCTTCAAAGTTCATGATTTTTCCCCTTCAAATATACACATAAATTAGTAATAATTATTTTGACGGTTTTTCTGGATTATAACCTCTAAAAAGTTTTTTAATGCTTCTCAAAGATAATTTAGACTTAATTTCATCATCTACCATAGCTGCAGGAGCCAGAGCACAGCATCCCAGACATCCCACAGATTCCAGGGAGTATTCGCCGTCAGGAGTGGTTTCTCCATCTTTTATGTCCAGGTGTCGTTCCATACCTTCTATTATTTGCTGGGCCCCAGTTACATGACAAGCAGTTCCAGAGCAAACTGCTATGTGTTTTTTTCCCTTGGGATTGAACCTGAATTGGGTGTAAAAAGTAGCCACACCATATATTTCACTTTCCGGTACCCCCGTAAATTTTGAAACTTCCCTCATGAGTTCCTCACTCAAGTACCCGTATTCCGATTGAATGTCCTGAAGTAAGGGGATTAAATCTGATTTTTCTCCTTTGTAGTTGGATAAAATTTTATCTAAATCTTGCATGTTATCCTCCAATAATTCCACCGCCAAATAAATGGCTAATTAATAATTATGAATTATTTATCCTGTGATTAAGTAAATAAAATTGTATTTCACCTTATAATCCTGAAAAATAGTATTGAAAACCTATTTAGACTATTAGAATTGATTTTTAATAAAATTTATTATAGCCTTCGCATATATAAATTAATGCATGAGAAATCATATATTAAGTTACCTGAAATTCGGTGAAAATTGATCTTTAAATAATAAAATATAGAAATTACATCCAAGTATTTATTAAAAAATTGAGAGGTTTAAAAAATGGCTGAAGAATATCCAAAACACCACGTAAGTATAAGAGCCCGGTACCAAGAGTATAGTAATGTTTTATCAGATTTAGGAAAAGTAGTGAGAGAAAGTGGGCCTATTGACCACAAAAACTCCCATCTGATTCAGTTAGCTGCATCCGCTTCCATAAGGTCTGAAGGAGCTGTTCACAGTCACGTTAAAAGAGCACTTGACGCTGGAGCTACCCCAGATGAGATTTATCATGCCATAATGCTGGCCACTAGCATTATTGGGTTTCCAAGTGTTGCAGCAGCTATTTCCTGGGCCGACGACATAATAAACGAATAAATTTCCCTTATTTTTTTAAATATTAGATTTTATAACTGGGGGATTCGTTCCCTAAACTAAAATACCCACATATTGTAAATATTTATTCAGGTGCTCCTATGACCATGTATGAAACAGTTCCCGCCATTAAAGTCCGTGCAAATTCTGAATCTGTAATGGAAAAAGTAGTAAAAGACGAAGAAATAGAATTAATTGCCAATAAAACTTTAAAAAGGAAATTTTCCATTAGTCCAGATTCTCTAAAGGAATTTGCCCTGGGATACCTCCTTGGAGAAGGCCTAATACGTTCTCTAGATAATGTTAAGGACATTAAAATAGAAGAAAAGACCATTTATGCTCAAGTGGACATGGAAGATTTTGATATAATCCAGGAACTAGTAGTTGGTTCTGATTGTTTTGGTGGGTGGAGACAAAAAATAGAATTTGTTAATAAAGTTGAATCTGATTTTACAGTGGATAAACAAACCATTCTAGACTCCGCCCAGAAATTAAGAGACAGTGCCCATACCTGGCAGGAAACAGGTGGGGCTCATGTGGCAGCCCTTGTTTATAAAGATAAATTCCTCTCTAGGGAAGATGTTAGTCGGCACGTGGCTGTGGATAAGGTTATAGGGGCTGGTTTAATAGAAAAAGTGGATTTTAAAAATAGTTACATCGTTTACAGTGGCCGTATGCCCGCCGACATGCTGATAAAGATTGCCCGAGTGGGAATACCTGTAATTACCTCCAATGCTGCCCCCACCACATCAGGGTATGCAGTGGCACAGGAAGCCGGTGTTACCATGGTAGGATTTGTCAGGGGCGACCGTTTTAACATTTACACCCATCCACAGCGGATTATACTATAAAAAAAATACTCCCTCATCTGCTATTTTTAAATTAAGATAATAAATAGATAATAAATAATTAAATAAATCAGAAAAATTTTTTTAACAAATAAAAGGAAAATATTTCACTCCAGCACATTATGCTTAAGTTTCATATCCTCTTCTGTTTTCTCCATTTTATTCATAAGCTCAGCAATGAAACCATCCAGAACTATGAGCGTTGAAATCTCAAATAGAGTTCCCAGTGGAGCTAAAGACTGGTGTTTTCCACCCATCTGCCGAGTAATATAATCTTTTTCCATATCTATTTTGGTCCGGCCCTTGACAGGTACCACCAAGTCAGATAGACTGGCCAGAGTAGATTCCTCATAAGAAGTAACAGCGATGATTTTAGCCCCTCTTTTGTCAGTGATATTGGCCGTGCTGATAATGTAGCTGGTCTCACCAGATCCAGATATGGCCACTAAACAATCATCATCATGAATAGCTGGAGTTATGGTCTCCCCCACCACATAAACACTGAAGCCCAGGTGCATCAATCTCATGGCAAAAGCCTTGGCCACTAGCCCGGAACGGCCTAATCCCAGCACGAATATATTTTTAGAGGCAATTATGATTTCCATCATTTCATTTATGATTTCCTCATCCAGTTCCCCAGAGACTTCCTGCACATTTTCCATTATTTCATTAATAGCATCATTTATAATCATTTTACGGCCCCATTATAATTTAAATAATTTTATAATCAATATAAATTAACAGTAAATCAAATTTAGATAAATAAAGAATTATAATGCATTTTTAATTTGGATATATAATTCCATAAACACGATACTAAATTATAATCAATTGATTCTATATTAAGGTTATGAGATTTTTTAAATCTACATTTTATTACACATAATAATTGAAATATTTTAAAATAAAAATTAATAGATAATTCGGTAAACAAATGAAATTTAATCCACTCTTAGGAATGGAAATCAATGGCCAGACCTTTAGTTACAAATTTTTCCAAGCCTTGCAATTGATATCCCAGACCTGGTCCCAGCGCAAGGCTGCGAAAGAATTGGGTATTTCTGCCCCGGTTTTGAACCGTCGCATACTGGAAGCAGAGGGCAAATTAGGTTTTAAAGTAGTGGAAAGTACAGGAGCCGGATCTGAACTGACTTCTCAGGGAATAGAAATTCTGGAAAGCCATCGCCGTTATTTAACTAAAATGGAACCCAATAAAAAACCAGTTATCTGTGGAGGACATATTTCTTCCGGTCTTTTAGCCACACTTGCCGCGGAATTTGACCTGGACGCAGTAATATATGGCAGCGACGATGAGAGTTCATTTTATCTGGCCCAAAAAGAACTCCTGGATATCCTAGCATTGGACGATCCTTTAATTGCCTTTCAGCGAGATTTGGATTTTACACCCATTGCCTTTGACCACTTGGTACTAATATCAAGTCCTGGAGACGAAATAAACAAATTGGAAGAACTCATAAATTCTCAGTTTATTGCGGTTTCCAGTTCCTCCCAAAGACTGGCCTGGAAAACATTGCAAGATAGAAAAATTCCTTTTGAAATTATAAAAGAAGTTAAATCGCCTTTCGAGGCCTATAAGCTGGTTGAAAATGGGGATAATACCCATACTTTCTTAAATGCCAGTTTCTTTTCAGGAAGTGACATTTTAGAAGAAGAAACCACTCACGTGATTAGTTTAGTGAGTTACGGTGAATTTAACCCGGAAATTGAAGCGTTTGTTGATTTTATACTGGGGCCCGGGCAGAGGATTGTAGGAAAACAGGGGTTTAAGTCTCTTTAATGAATTTAAAAAGAAAATGGAAATATTATTCCAATTTATTTCGTTTTTTTAATTTGATTATCACCAGAATAATTATTCCTGCGATTATTAAAAGAATTAAAAGCAAAAATAAAAGTTGTTCCAGTGATACATTTGTAGTTGTGGTGGTTACTGTACTAACCATATTTTTTTCTCCTAAAATTCATGAATTTAAACAGTTCTAAAATAAATTTGTGTTACTAATATTTAAATTATTATTCTTAATTAAACAAAATAGCGCATCTTGAAAAATTTTAAGTACATTAAAAACCAACATAAGCCAGGTGATTTATTGAGTTATAATAGGGATTTACTGGCCATAGGCCACACTGCTTTTGACTATATTATACAAGTAGGGGAGTTTCCAGACCCCAATTCATCAACGGCCATTAAGAAAATGAAAAATCTTCATGGTGGAGCAGCGGCCAACGTAGCCGTGGTTGGATCCAACCTGGGGCTTGATACTGGCCTTATATCTGCCGTGGGTGGCGATTTTAAAGAATCAGAATACAGAAAATTCTTAAATGATACTGGGATTGACACCAAGCACATGATAGTGGTTCCAGAAGACAATACTCCCACTGCATTTGTATTGACTGATGCTAATAACGATCAGATCAGTTACTTCTACTGGGGAGCAGCTAAAAACTTTAAAAATGCTCCAGTACCAGAAGAGGCCATTGAAAATACTAGGACCGTGCATCTAGCCACCGGAGACCCCATTTTTAATCGTAAATGTGGGGAAGTAGCTCGAGAGAAAGGTAAATTGATATCCTTTGATCCTGGTCAGGACCTGCACATGTACTCTCCCGAGGAATTAAAGGAAGTAGTATGCCTTTGCGACGTTTTATTTGGCAATCACTTTGAAATAGACCGCATAAAAGAAACTCTAGGCATTAACATGCAGGAGCTTCGAGAATGCGGACCAAATATTGTAGTAAAGACTTATGGTAAAGAAGGAAGCACAGTTTATACTGATGGAAATAATATCAAGGTTAAGGCCATATTCCGGGAGGCCGTGGATCCGACTGGAGCCGGAGATTCTTATCGTGCCGGGTTTTTAAGGGCCTATTTAGCAGATAAACCGCTGGAATATTGTGCTAAATTTGCATCAGCCGTTTCATCATATATTGTGGAAGCAGAGGGCTGTCAGACCAACATTCCCGATTATGAAATGGCCTTAAAGAGAATGAATGAGTGATTAATAAAATGGATGAACATTAATTCTTTTACATTCTTATTTTTAAATATTCTATAATCAGGATTAAAATAACAGAAAATAACAGAAAATAACAGAAAATAATTAGATAATTGAAAAAATTTGACTATTTTATTATTTTATCATATAAAAATATTATAACTATTGTTAATATATAGTATAAATTCCAATAAAGGAATACTGGAATCGTCTTATTTATATATAAGGGAAAATTAAAACAGTATATCTTTTATTATGGAACAGAGATATTAACTGCACTATGATAGATTCCTTAATTGACTATCATATCAACCATGATATTATTGATAAAAATATTATTGATAAATCTTGATTCCAATATTGCTCCGGCCAAAAAAAAGGCTTGATTCATGTTTCAAGTAAGGTCGTGAGTTTAAAAATTTAAAACATGGTGATTCTATGACACAAATGGATGACGCAAAGAAAGGCATAATAACAGAGGAAATGAAAGCGGTGGCTGAAGCCGAAAACGTTTCTGAAGAATTCATCAGAAAATCCGTAGCTCAAGGAACCATAGCCATTCCCAGTAACATAAACCGGGATAATGCAAAAGCTGTGGGTATTGGAGCTGGACTAAGGACCAAAGTAAACGCAACTATCGGGACTTCAACCGATATCTGTGACTTCGACTTAGAAGAAGAAAAGGCCAAAGTAGCCATGGCCCATCACGCTGATACTTTAATGGAACTTTCCGTAGGTGGAGACCTGGATGAAATCAGACAAAGAATTTTAAAAGTATCTGACCTACCTGTGGGAAGCGTGCCTATTTACCAGGCCGCTGTAGAAACCATCCGAGAAAAAGGTTCTGCTATTTACATGGAAGAAGAATCCATGTTCAAAGCCATTGAAAAACAAGCCAAAGACGGTGTGGACTTCATGGCTATTCACTGCAGTGTGAACAAGGAAACCCTCAAGCGATTGAAAAGACAGGGACGTGAAGGTGGACTTGTTAGTCGTGGAGGAGCTTTTGTATCTGCCTGGATGGTAGAAAACGAAGTAGAAAACCCCCTATACAAAAATTTCGATTACATATTAGAAATCGCAAAAGAACACGATTTCACTATGTCCATGGCCAACGCCATGAGGGCTGGAGCAATAGCTGATTCCACTGACCGGGCCGGAGTTCAAGAACTAATTATCTTAGGAGAATTAGTGGACAAAGCACGAGAAGCTGGTGTACAAACTATTGTAGAAGGACCGGGACACATCCCATTAAATGAGATCCCGGCCAATGTAACCCTCCAGAAAAAACTCTGTAGAGGAGCTCCTTTCTACATGTTAGGACCTATTGTAACTGATATTGGTGCTGGATACGATCACATCGTTTCCTCCATTGGAGCAGCCGCATCTGCCGGTGCTGGAGCCGACTTCATCTGTTACGTAACCCCTGCCGAGCACTTAGCCCTTCCTTTCCCAGATGACGTGAAAGAAGGAGTTATTGCCACCAGAATTGGAGCATACGTAGGAGATATGGCCAAAGGTATTCACAACGGTGAAAAAGACCTGGTAATGGCTAATGCCCGTAAAAAACTCAACTGGGAAGGACAATACGATGCAGCCCTATGTCCTGCTGAAGCCCGTAAAAAACGAGAAGAAAGACCACCAGAAGACCCAGATACTTGTACCATGTGCGGTAACTACTGTGCGGTCAAAATAGTGAATGAATGGTTGGACAACGCCGAAGTTGACGTGTTTGATTAATTAAAATAATTAATTAAACTCTTTTCATTCTTTATTTATATTTAAATTTTTTAAAAAGAACTATTTTTAATAAATATCTTTTTATATTTCTTATTTTTAAAATATAATAGTTAATATTAATATTAGTCTTAAATAACTTTAAATAAATTAATTTTAATCTCATAAAAAATCAAATATTACATGTTTTCTTATGATAAATCTAATATTTTAAAAAATCTATATTTAAAAAAAAATTTAATTTCATATACTACCTAATATTAAAATAAAAATAAAACTTATAATAGTTATTATAAACTGGTTATTTAAAGTTCAATCTAGATTTGAGCTAAAGTAGCTTAGAAATTACATTAATTTACTCTATAAACTTAGGTGATTTGATTGAGACACTGGATAGAAAGGATAGCAGACGAATTAAAAGAGTGGGATGTAGAAGAACATGTAGTGGCCAGCGGAACATCCATCTCTGGATCAATACATATTGGAAACTCCTGTGACGTATTTATAGCAAATGCTGTGGGCAAGGCCCTGAAACAAGAAGGAACATCTTCCAAGACCATATGGATAGCTGATGATCATGATCCCCTGCGTAAGGTTCCTTTTCCTCTTCCAGAAAGCTATGAAAAATACCTGGGCGTTCCTTATTCCCAGATACCTTGTCCAGAAGGATGTTGTGACAGTTTTGTAGAGCATTTCCAGAAACCATTTCTGGACACCCTGGATGATTTTGGCATAGAACTGGAAACCTATTCTGGTGCCCAGATGTACAAAGACGGGTTATATCTGAATTATATACGCACTTCTCTGGAAAAGGCCCCTGAAATTCGAGAAATATTCAATAAATACCGGGAAAATCCCCTGGCTGATGACTGGTTGCCTTACAATCCTATCTGTACTGAATGTGGCCGGGTAAATACCACCTTTGCCTATGACTTTGAGGGCGATGAGGTTTCTTACCGGTGCGAGTGTGGCTTTGATGGTCAGATGGACATTAAATCCGGAGAAGGGAAACTCACTTGGAGAGTGGAATGGGCTGCTAGATGGAAGATATTTGGAATAACTTGTGAACCATTTGGTAAAGACCACGCTGCCAGTGGAGGATCCTATGATGTGAGTAGTGTAATTTCTCAAGATATTTTTGATTACAAGGCGCCTTATCCCGTTCCTTACGAGTGGATCACCCTTAAAGGAGAGGCCATGAGTAAGTCCCACGGAGTATTCTTCACTCCAGGACAGTGGTTGGAAATTGGGCCTGCTGAGAGTTTGAATTATTTCTTATTTAGAAATAAACCCATGAAACATAAGGATTTCAACCCAGAAATGCCATTTTTGGACTTTGTGGAACAATTTGACCGGGTCGAGCAGATTTACTTTGGAAAAGAAGAAGCAGCCTCTGAAAAGGAAGAAGGAAAACTTAAAAAAATCTACCAGATGTCTCAAATCCAGGAAACAGAAGAAATGCCATTCCGGCCATCCTATCGTTTCTTAACGGTAGCCTATCAAATTGCTGGTGATGATCTGGAAAAAATCTACCAAATATTGCAGAGAAACTCACAGCTACCTGAAGAAATGGAAAATAATTCATTTGAAGATTTATCTGATGATTTGAAGGATATTTTACAAAAAAGAGTAATCCATGTTAAAAACTGGCTGGATACCTATGCCCCTGGTTTTGTGAAGTTCCAAGTGCAGGAAAAGATACCTCCAGTCAATTTATCTCCGGAACAAACAGCATTTTTAAAGGATATGGCCACCTTACTGGAAGAGAAGGACCTCAATCCAGAGGAACTGCACGATGAGATGTACAATATCCTTAGAGAGCACGATTTAAAACCACAAAAGGCCTTCCAGGCCATTTATCGTGTGGTTATTGGGAAGAAAATGGGGCCACGAGCCGCTTCATTTATCTTGTCCCTGGATAAGGATTTTGTTATTAAAAGGTTGAGATTGGAAGAATAACCATAAATCAACTTTATTTTATTTTTAATTTTTTATTGTGAATTCATTTAAAAAAAAACGTGGTATTTGTGAAGGTTAATGTAACTGAAAGGGAAGTAATGGATCCTCTGGCCGATTTTGGTGGGGAGAAAATTGATTTAAATGAAATTCCCTCAGAAATTTCTAAAATCTCCCTTTTTAACAATACCAAACCGAATGCCGATGTTATTCTGGAAACCATAGAGTCCCAGCTGGTAGGAATGCACCAAGGCTTGGAAATTATTCACTCTCAAAAACCAGCCGGGGCCGGGGCCACCCCCCAAGAGTTGCAAAAGGCCGCTCAGGGAGATGTTTCTATACTGGCTCTGGGGGACTGTGGTTCCTGCACCACTTGGGTTATTTTAGATGCCATTCGTCTGGAAAAAGAGGGAGTGCCCACCATATCTATCTGTTCTCACAAATTTGCTCCTTTTGCTCGTACCCTGGCCCAGTCCCATGGAGCAGAGAGTTTAAGAATATTAGAAGTGGAACATCCCATTGCCGGGCGGAAAAGGGATGAAGTGGTTGAAAAAACACTTAAAATATTTCCAAATATTAAGGAAATTTTAAATATTTCTTAAACAGGATCTAAGCCTTTTAAAATTCTTATTTTATTATTTATTATAATTTTTACTTTTTTAAGGTTTTTAATTGAAATATATTTTAATCTATTAAAAAATAGAAAAATTTAAATACTTAAACTTTTACATTATAATTGTACACCGCCGAGTCTAGAACTAGGCCTCTGCCCTGTTGAATAATACTCAATAGGGCAACACTCCATAAACATTTCAATTAATTAATTAAAAAAAGTAATGAAATTTGTTACGTGTTTTTTATGAATTTCAAAACATTAATATTTCTAATTTTAACTTTCTCAGTAATATTCGTGGGTTCAATTAGCATTACACCCCCAGATTATGCCACTCACATTTATAAGCAAACCCTGGATGCCCAAGTTGGTGGTAATATCCATGCCAATCCACTTATTGAAAATTATCTAGAAAAAAATTCATTGGATACTGCATTTGATTTCAATTTAGAAAAAGGATCACAGGTTTATCGTTTGGGAAATGGAAAGGGAAAAAAGATTCTGATTTGTGGGGGTATACACGGAGACGAAGTTCAAGGGCCATTAACAGTAGTTAGTATATTGTATTACCTTAAAAGTCATGGAAATAAGGGAACAATTTACATCATACCATTTGCCATTCCTATTGACACTGAAAAGAATACCCGTTACTATAACCAGTCCGGTGATGTTTATGACCCTAATCGTAAGGCCGACATTCCAGGTACGCCAGTCAACAAAATTCTAAAGTTTGCTGTTTCCCATAAAATAAACTACTTAATAGATGTACATTCAGGAATAGGAGTCAAAGAAGAAGGAATGGTATATTATGGGAATTCATTTGAAGAAAATTGGGCTAAAAATATTCAAAACAGCACGGGATGCGCCATTAAAACCAATCCTGCCAATGGAACTCTGCGATCCGAGGCCAGTAAAAGAAATATTAATGCCATAACCCTGGAAGTTGAAAAAATAAATCAGGGTGTTGATGTGCCAGTCCAGACTGAGTTAAATATTTTAAAAAGGGCCTGCGCTTATTTAAAAATTACTTATTATAAATTTTAACGCTAAAAATTATATTAATGCTCTTTTTTAATAAAATACCATAAATAATTCATTTTAACAATTGTAAAATTTCTAATTCAACTTATTGACATTTTATAACTATATTTAATAATGATATTTTCAATAAAATTTAAATGATAATCAAATTAATTTCTATTAAATTTTCTAATTTTCAAATATTAATATCATTTATTATGGGGATTTCATGAAGCAAAAAATTGACAAATCATGCGGCTGTCTCATTGAAGACATTTTAGGTGAAAGTCCAGAAAAATCTAAAGACAAAACAGCCATTGAATCCGTGAAGAAGTCTGACAGATTATGCCCTACTTCAAGGCAAGATGTGGAAATATTTGTAGATCCAGACGTGGAAAAGATAAGCCTTGATTTTTACCAGAAAAAATATACGGATGGCCTACCTATAGTGCCACCAACACGGGAAAGAGTGCGCAAATTCTATAAATATTCAGCCTATGAAGCTCAAGATGTGCTGGCCCTTCTTCCTCCCCGACAGGGAAAGGCCACTATAGAAAAAATAGCCATAAACGGAGTCATGGCCGGTTGTCTGCCATTGTTCATGCCCGTTTTAGAGAAGGCCATCCGAGGAATGAGTCAACCCCAGTTTAATCTGGCCGGGGTCAATGCCACCACCCATCCGGTGGCCGTCTGTGCCCTTGTAAATGGCCCCATAGCTCAGGAGCTGGAAATGAATGTGGGTGCCGGTTGTCTGGGTCCAGGAAACCTGGCCAATGCCACCATAGGACGGGCCATCCGGCTTTGTTTAATAAATATTGCCGGGGCCGTACCTGGAATTGGAGACCATGCCACCATGGGTTCTCCAGCCAAGTACAGTTACTGTTTTGGGGAAAATGAAGAAGAAAGCCCCTGGGAGCCACTGCATGTGGAGCGAGGTTTGCCCGCCGGTAGCAGTGCCGTTACGGTGCTGGGAATGGAGGCCCCACACAATGTGAATGACCACCGCAGTCAAAAAGCAGTAGATGTGCTGG
>JAHFBZ010000005.1:0-19728 GCA_023249725.1 Methanobacteriaceae archaeon | reverse complement strand
CCATATCCACTGCCGGGTGCAATAACAGCCACGTTCCAGGAGAATTAATGGTTATTATGAGTCCAGAATATGCAGAAACCGTGGCCGGCGAGGGCTGGGCCAAAGAAGACGTTAAAAATTATATTCATGAAAAGGCCACTGTTCCAGTGGATTTAGGAGATCGTGGTGGCCGTCGCTTGGATAAAAAATGGGTAAAAGAAGATATGGTTTCCCTGACCAGGTCGCCAGATGATGTTATAGTAGTGGTGGCCGGTGAAGTGGGAAGGCATACTATGGTGGCCCATGGCTTTGGGACTTCCAGTGAGTCTGTTACTGAGGCCTTGGTATTGAAGGATGGGAGTTATGCTGGGTCTGTTAGGGATTATCTTAAAAAATAAAAATATTTTTCTATTTATTTTAATTTAAATCATTAATTGCTTCTAATATCTTTTCTTTATATTCTTGGGCATCTACATCTTCAGGATCAATTTTTAAAACCTTTTTAAAACATTCTAAAGAATCTTCATATCTTTTTAACTCGAATAATGATTTTCCCTTAAGTAGAATTAGAATATGTGATTGTGAATCAAGTAGTTCTGGATCAAACATTAGTGATTTTTCACAACATTTGATAGACTCAATATAGTGACCCAAATAAAATAAAAGTTGAGCTTTGTTTCCCCAAACTCCCATATCTTCATAACCTAGCTCGATGACTTTATTAAAAGAATCCAAAGAATCTTCATATCTGCATAGGCCTCTAAAGCTTACACCTTTTCCAAACCAAGCAGAATCTTCTTCTGGATTTAGTTCTAAAATTCTGTCAAAGCAATTTAATGCTTCTTCAAAACGATCTAACTCATTTAGGTCTTCACCTTTGAAAAGTAATATTTCTAGATTATCAGGATCCAATTGCAGAATTTTGTTGTATGATTTAATAGCTTCCTCAAAATTTTCTGTATCCCTGTAAATAAAGCTTCTTATTCTCCAAGCTTCCATAAAATCAGGGTATTCTTTCACCAGTTCATCATAAACCTTCAAGGCATCATCATATTTTTTTTCTCCTAAATAAATTAGGCCAATATTATAAAAAACATTAGGATTTTTAGGATTTATTTTTAGAGCGTCTTCATAACACTTTAGTGCTTCTTCATGTAAATCTTGTTTTAAGTATTTATTGCCTTCTTCTACCAATTTAACATGTTTTTTGCCACGAAATTTACTAATTAACCCCATAATATCTCCCTATTCATATAACTAATTTAAGATTTAGTTTCTATCTATATCAATAATAAGTTTAGTTCTATCTATATCAATATAAGATTTAGTTCTATCAAGCACATTTTTTTTATACAAATACACTAAATAGTCTTTAGCCATAAATCCGCCAATTGTTGCAGATATTATAGAAGCTGCGATTATTTTATATTTTTTACTTATTGGATCTTTACCAGAACTTGGTATTCTGCCAAGCCTATCCGCCGCAATAGGATCATTATAAGCATCTTTCACAGCCTTTAGGAATTTTTTCTCCGCTTCTTCTTGCTTTTTTCTCTCATACTCCTGATTTTTTTTATTATTTTTATCCCCATAGTTTTTACCACCTTTAGTAGGATTTCTATAATTTTTAGAGTAATGTCTAACATTTTTTGGACTATAAATCTTGGCATATTTGTTTACATGAGTATGAGTTTTTTTCGGAGGATTTTTGTAATGTTTATAAGCCTGGTAAGATACATATCCCGCTGCCGCACCAACAGCTGCTGCAGCCACATATGTTAGAGCAGAATATGCTGCTGGAGCAGCAAGTACAGCCAGGAAAACAACTGAACCCTTAGTATTTTTAAGATCATTTAGATCCATTATTGCACCATTTACGGGAATTTCATTAGTGAATATAACCGATTTTCCACCATATAAATCACAGAATTCATAATAGCTCATTTCAATATTACCTAAAGATGGATCTATCAAATGAACTGTATTATTGATGCAGTCTCTAAAAATACAATAATGATTTTTTCCATTATCACTTAATATAATCAGGGAATTATTTACAAGCTGATCTACAGGCAATAAAACCCCTGTGGCGTTCAGGCCCTTAGCATTAGCTGCTTGGATCAAACCATACATACTTGTTCCATCATAATCTGTTCCAGCCAATAAACTCAATTCATCTGTGGTGACATTCAAGCCCATGGATTTCATTAATGTTGCCAGAGCAGCAGGCCCACAATCATATAAATTCTCAGATGCTACTATTTCACTAGAATTAATTTGCGAAATATCTGCAATTTCATTCTCAGTGAAATTGTTAAATGAAAAAATTACCTCGGAATCATAATAACTTATGCCCACATAATTTTCAGCAACGGTGTTATTAATAATTGAGGTGTTATTTGAAACATAAATATGTGTTCCTAACCAATGACCATCAAATTCATTATTTAAAAGGTTGTTATAGCTAGAATTAGATAATTGAATCCCATACCAGTTTTGATGCAATATATTTCCAATTATGGAATTATTATTCGAATTATCAAAATAAATTCCATAATAATTTTCTGCTAAATAATTCCCAGATAAACTATTAACATTTGAATTAAACAAATCTATTCCATAATAATTATCAATTAATTTATTATTTGTTAGATTATTGTTGTTTGCTGAATTAAGATAAATACCAAAACTATTCTTTGTGAAAATATTTTCAACTATATTGCAGTTGTTGACAGAATCTAAAAATATTCCAAAATAATCAGATCCCATTATTGAGAGTCCCTTAATTGTTGATCCATTTCCAGCACCAGTTATGTTGAAAACAGCTAAAGAGGAATCAGCAGCATTTATAGTAACAAAACTTCCATTTAAAGAAGTTACTGTAATATTCTTGTTAACAATTACATTTTCAATATAAGTTCCATCACCCAAGGTAATAATGTCACCATCTATTGTATCATTATCATTTATAGCTCCTTGAATTGTGGTGAATCCTTCGTGTGTTCGATTGTTATAAATACTTAATATATTTACACTTGTGACATTTACATTAGTGCAATTGGTTTGGTTATCAAGCATTGCAGATATATTAGCAAATCCTTGGGATTTACTATTAAGATAACTTTTCGCTTTACCATCTTTAGTATAACCCGTAGAAACTATGGTTCCAATATTTGTGACAAAGTTCACTGGCACTCCATCAGGGATATTACCCTCCCCAGAGGTATCATTTCCCTGGTTGTCATGAGTTAAATCTGCAGTTATAATATAATTATAGCAATCACTTGTTCGGTTAGAACGATCACAAGAGCTGTTAATATTCATAACAATCCATTTATCATAATTCAAAGTTCCTTCACTGTTATAGATATCACTAGATCCATTCAAAGATACCACTGGGTTATTAGAACCCCACCAATTGTTAAGAGCATCTAAGGAACTATTACCTAAATTATGCAACCCATATATCCCATTTTGTGAGATCATGTTGAAATTAATATCCGCAGAAGAATTTTCTGAATTTATACCTGCAATTGTATTTTTAGATATGATATTCTGACAAATCGTAGTTTCACATGTGTTATTTAGCAATATAGCATTATTATTATAAGTCAAATTATTCTCCGAAAACGTATTGTTCCCACCCAAATAAACCGAAATTCCATTTAAAGTATTATTAAAAATAATATTACTAGAAATTTCATTATCTCGAGAATTATAAAGATAAATTCCATTCATATTTAAAGTAAATGCGTTATGACTTATAGTATTATTAAATGAGTTGTTAATATAAACACCCATACTGGATATAGATCCGTTAATAAGCATGTTTTGAATACTTGAACCATTTCCAGGAGCATTAATAGTAAATATTGGCAAATTAGGATTTAATGCGCTAACTGTGACATTGCCATTTAATGAGTTTATATTAATCCTTTTATTGATAATTACATTTTCTAAATAATTACCCTTCCCCAAAAATATTGTGTCATCAGAATGAGTATCTAGATCATCAATAGCAGATTGGATATTGTCAAATAATTTCTGAGTCCTAAAATTATAAACTTTATTCGGATTTGAAACTGCAATCCATGGAATAATCGAGACTGAATCAGGTAATGTCTGATTATTACTATTATAACTAACCAATACTTTTGAATACATATAAACTAATGATTCAAAACTAATCGAATCACCTAAGCTCGTATTTGAAATATAACTTGGTGCGGTTCTAGTAATATCCATATAAGCAGTAATTTCTTGAGCTAGATATATGTATTCCTCATCAATAAAATCATCAGTAGTTATGTTTTCTATATGATTAGGAACACTTCCAAAATCTCCTAAAATAAATGTATCATCTATCCCATAATATTCATTTGTTACAAATCTGGTTGAAATTCGCAAGAATTGAGGCATATTTACCATTATTCCAGAAATATTCACACTGCTTGGAAGCTGATGATTGGATTCAATATAATTCTTCACATACAATGAAGCATTAATAATTTGATCTGAAGTAAATCCAATATCTGAAGTAAAGTAAGGACTGTAATATAGCGTACCATTTGCATTCCAGATATCACGATATGATGGCCAGGTGGGTGAGTTAAGATAACTTGGAGTACTGGTACCCCACCAATTATTTGTAGCATTAATAGTACTATTAGCTTGATTTACAATACCAAAAGAACTACTTCCACTTATCCTATTAAAATGGATATCCATAGTTGAATATTGAGGATTAATCCCATATACACTACCCGTGATGGTATTTTCAGTTACAGTGGTATTGTTAGAATAACCTGACCAAATTCCATAAAGATTATTATTTATAGTATTGCCTAAAATTGCAGTATTATTCGAATACCAAAGAGAAATGCCCATCCAAGAATTATCATTTATCATATTATGCATAATGTTGTTGTTTTTCGAATTATCCAATGCAATTGAATTATTGTTATTAGTCAAAGTATTTCCAATAATATTACAATTTAAAGCCTGATTCAGATAAACACCATAAGAACTTGTTGCTCCAGTAATCACAAGGCCTTGAATGGTAGAACCACTACCATTAGAATTAACTGTGAAAACAGGTAACGCTGAATTCAACGCATTAACCCCAACATCTGAAGCAGCCATTAATGTAACATTCTTATTAATAACAACATTCTCCAAAAATGTGGCCGAATATAACTGAATAACATGGCCATTCAAAGTCAAGACATCATCAAGAGCGTCCTGAATCTTTGAATAAGTCTTTCCAGTATTAACATTCACCACCGGGTTCCCAATAGTATAAACCTCACTACCAAGTGGCCCCACATTACCCACATTATCTATGGCCAAAAAGTTCAAAGTAGTCGTATTAGTAATATTCAAAGGACTTGAATATCTTAAACTAGAACTAGAAGGATCAGAACCATTTAAAGTATAATAGATTACTGGACTGGCATCAAAATTATCACTAGCAATTAAAGAAACCAATTTACTTGAATTATAACAACTACCTGTAGGACTAGCAGTGACAGTAGGCCCATCCATATCAATAGTAAAATACCAACTATAAGTTGGGGCCCGGTTACCACTATCATCACAAGCGTAATAATCCAACCAAGTTCGTCCTTCACCCATGCTTAAAGAAACAGTTTTAGTTGCTGAACTCCAGGCACCTTGATTTAATCTGTAATAAATCGTAGGCGTTGTATCCGCATTATCACTAGCAGTTAGAGTAACCGTTTTAGGAGTATTGTAAGTACCCCAAGGTACATTACCATTAACTGTAGGTGCTGTAGCATCAACATAAGCCCCACTGGATGAGATACCAGAAATATGACTAAAAGATATAGAACTAGGCAAGGTATCATGTATTCTATAATAATTCATTATCTTAGAATACATGTAAACCAAAGTTTCATACCGAATATTCCCTAGGGAACTCTCAGCATAATTCGGAGCACGATCATTCGAAACATAAAAAGACTTAATATTCTTAGCCACCGTCAAATACTGAGACTTAGACAAAGTACCTTTTGCCGTGCCAGACGGTGCAGGAGCATTTCCCCTTCCAACAACACTTACCGAAGTTTTATCATTTGTATTAGCTTTCACCACAGCTTTACAAAGAACTTCAAGATAAGCATTATCAGTCACCTTCTTACCAGAAACCGAAACTGAACTCGGAATATCACCCTTACTCTCAGTAAAACTCTGAACAGCATAAGAACTATTCTCAACCTCAGTCCAAGTCAAAGAACTATTAGAAGCAGCAGAAACAGAACCCATGAACATGGCCAAAGTTAAAATCAAAAACATTACCAATAAAACACGTTTAACAATCATAAAATATCGACCCATCTTTGTTATCATTAAATACTAATAAATAATAAATTAATAAATCTAGAATATAAATTAAACAGTTTTAAAAGCCAACCATATTGCTAAAGCCAAACAATAGAAAAAATAGAAAAAATAGAAAAAATAGAAAAAATAGAAAAAATAGAAAAAATAGAAAAAATAGAAAAAATAGAAAAAATAGTTCTGAAATAGACAATTTACTAAAAATAGATGCCCGAAGGCACAAAATGTGGCCCATAGCTTTGTTAATTCGTGTAAGTCTGTTACTAAGGCCTTGGCATTGAATGATGGGAGTTATGCTGGATCAGTTAGGATTATTTATGACAAATGATATCTAGAACAGATTATTAATCATTGAATTAAGAAATTAATAACTTAAAATCAAAATTGAGCTCATGGATGGATTATATACCAAGATTTTATAAAATAAAGCAAGGGTATTAATAAAATAATTATAGATTGAAAAATAATTAATTTCCGTCTTTGATTTGTATCATTGAGTTTTATTTTATTTTTATTTCTAAATTCTAAAACAGCATCAATTGTGAACAAAATAAAACTAATTATTCCAGCTTCAGCCATGGTAATAAATATGCCTAGACCAGAAAATAAAAATAAAAAAGCAGCCAGGTCTGTATCTTTTGAAGATAATTTTATAGCAAATAAAGCGGATATGGAAAATACTATTGAACCCAAAAGAGCAAGTGAAACCAATGGATTCAAATACATCACAACAAACCACATATCAAATAGGCCTAGTAAAACTCCTATGATAACACCAATGTAGCCAAAAATTGAACTATACCTCATAATAATACTCCCCTAATTCCTTGAATGAAATTTATATTTTCCACCATATTACTCATTATCTAGTTATTCAGGATATAAATCCCTTAAAACATCTCTAAATGGGCCTGGCCCGAGATCAACTAGATAAAATATTAGTATTTTCCTGTTTTGAATTTAAAAGAATAGAATTTGACTAAATTATTCCCAGCCAGGTCTTTTATGGCCGAAGCTGGTATGTAGACCTGATAAGTATTATAAGAGCTTCTTCTTAAATTCATTTTAATTTTTAGAGTATTTCCACTGATGGTTTTAGTGATGGCCACTTTTTTACCAGTCCTCAGATTTTTAATATAGATCTTAGACCAGTTAATGCTGGTTTTAATGTTTTCTGTGAGTTTAATAGAAATAGTGGCTGTTCTTGAAAAGCCAGTAGCTCCATTTTTAGGAGTTGTTAAAACTACTTTAGGTTCAGTTTTATCAATTACGTATTTTTCAGTACCTATGGCCGATTTTTTCCCATTGGAATCTATGCAAATAAATTTAAGAGTAGTTGTGGAATTTATCTGGATAGGGCCAGCAAATAATACACTGCTATTGGTAGGAGTGGTACCATCAGTGGAGTAATAAATAGTTGTTCCTGCTGTGGCATAGAGAGAAACATTTTTAGAAGTGTTGTAGCTGCCTCCTGCCAGATTCGCATTTAAAGTCAGTCCATTTATGGAATCACTATCTAATACATCAAGAAGCTTATTTGCATCAGAGGATTTCTTAGCCACTGAATCATTCATGTAAGTCTCAAAAATTATAGTGTTAATTCCCTTATTAGCAATAGGGATAGTGACATATTTAGGACTGGTACCATTTGGGGGATTATATGAAACTAAAAACGGCATTTTAGATATTATTTCATTAACATATCTTTGAGTTAATGAATTTTTGGAAATAGGATCCACAAAACGAGCATACTGATAGCCACTAACCTTGTAGCGATTTTCATGCAGGTCCATAACCAACAGGGGATTTTCACTTGAAACATCAGGAACTATGAAACTTTGGGCCAGTAGCTGACCATTCATACGCCCTTTACTATAATCATCAGCATCTTCAGTAACATGAACCTGATAAAGCACATACTTTTTATTTAGTGAAGATGATCTGGATGTTATGGCATTGGCCATGGCATTGTGTATTCCATACTCTTTAGGATGGACTCCAATTATAATAACCATAGTATCATTAGAGCTTAGATTTCCATAATTTTCTTTGGTTACATAACCATAGCTGGTACTGCCTATTTCAGCAGCAAAACTTACACTAACCGCTGAAAATATTATCAGCACGCACAAAATTGTTCCTAGCATCCTATTCATCATAATCCCCTTCTCAATTTCTCCAAGTTATTAATTAATTAGTATCTATTCCTATATTTAATATTAATTGTGAATATTATAGAAAATATAAAAAGAAGAATAATTAATTTTTATTTTTAAATCTCTAACAGATTTATGAATATCTATAGATTATAATAGAAATCAATCATCCAAATCAGTGGCCCCACCCACTCGCTCCAATTCCGCATCCCAAACATCAGGATTCTCTCGAATATAAACCTCCAGAACTTCCCGACACTCATCCAGACCCATATTAATTACTTCCACACCATTGGCCTCCAGAAGATTCTCCGCCCCTATGAGTGTTGTATTTTCCCCAATGACCACTCTTGGAATTTTATAAAGAAGTACCGCACCAGAACACATGGGACATGGCGATAATGTGGTGTAAAGAGTGCATTTTTTATAATCAACGCCCTTCAACCGGCCTGCACTTTCCATACAGTCCATTTCCCCGTGCAAAATAACTGAATCGTCCTGCAAAAGACGATTGTGGCCCCGGCCCACGATTTTATCATCTTCCACCAGGACCGCACCAATAGGGATGCCACCCTCTTTTTGTGATTTTTTGGCCTCTTTCATGGCCTCTTTCATGAATTTTTTGTGATTCAAATTAACACAACCAATATATTATAATAATTTTCATCCATAAAATGTTTATATGCATAGTATCAAATTATTAGTGTTAACGAAAATTGAGATGAAATAATGGCCAAAACAATTAACCCAACACCAATACTACATGGTGAAGATGCTAAGAAGTTTTTAAATAATATGAAAACCCCGTTAACTGATAAAGAAAAGGATTTCATAGAAAAAGCTAAAAAAGCTTATAAAAATAACCCTTTTTAATCTAAATTATTTTAAATGGATCAAAATATAAAGCAATATATTTACTATTTCTATTTTTCGTAAATTCAGTAAAATTGTTTTTCTTATAAAAATTGTAGGAATTTACATATGCATCTACAGTTATGAAGCGAGATCCTATCCTTTCATTCAATTTTATTATAAACCCTACTATACGAAGTATTATTTCAGTTCCTACACCTTTTTTATAGTAATTTTTATCTACTGCTAGTCTACCAATCTTTAAAGCAGGAAAATTTACATAGGGGATTCCTTTTTCTTCAAAATATTGTTTATCCTTGGAATTTATTTTAATTGAATCTGAAGAAAGTGTAAAATAAGCTATTATTTTTAAATCATAAACTGCTACATAAGTAACATTCATTTTAGCTTTCATTTCAACCATAGAATTCTCAAAAAGGAAGCCATTGAGTTCTGTATCACTACAATCAAAATTAGAAATATCATGTTTCGAATTTAATTTTTGGATTATTAAATCATTTAATAATATTTTATCCTTAATAAGTATCACCACGCATCTGCGTCCTATGATAACTCAAATAACAACTCTAAATTTCTTAAAAATAAATTAAATTAAAAATAAAAAAAATAAAATCCGAGATTATCTCTCGAATCGTTTTCGATCAGTCAATTCTTGACGTTTACCTTTATTCCATCCACCAGAGGCAGATTTGGCCCGGCCAACTTGCTGGACATAGCCCGTAATCCTATCATACCATTCTACATCGTCCCGTTCTCCACAGGTAGGGCACTGGTCATTGAGGCCCTTCATCAGAGTCTTACATCCTATGCAGAAACTTAAAGCAGATGAATAGGCCCAGAAACCAATATCTGATTTCTTGGAAATCTTATCAGTTAGGCTCATGAGTGATTCGGCACTGGAGTAGGATTCACCCATGAAGGCATGGAATATGTGGCCTCCTGCAGTGAGCTTATGATAAGGTTCTTCTATCTTTATCTTCTCTGGTAAGAGCACATCAGAGTTAACTGGTACGTGGGAAGAATTGGTGTAATAATAAGCTCCCCTATCTCCCTGAGTAATTGCTTTGTCCTTGAATTTTTCCTTATCCAATGAAGCAAACCGGTAGGCCGTGGATTCCGCTGGGGTCTGTAGTACAGACCATCTAAGGCCCGTTTCTTTTCTTAGTTTATCAGCCCGTTCATTGATGTGTTCTAAAATCTTTATTCCAAATTTATTGGATTCCCCATTATCAATTCCGCTTCCCATATAGGATTGTAGCATTTCATTTAATCCCACAAAACCAAAGGAAAGAGTGGAGTTTTCAATCCGATAGTACATTTCATCACCGAATTTTTGATGAAGGAATGGTAAAAGATTGTAATCATTTAAACAAGCCATGGCCTGTTCTCTTCTAAGCATTAATGCATCTACCGCCATATCCATGTAAGAATCCAGATAATCGAAAACTTCTGAATCATCCCTGGACTGGTAAGCAATACGTGGTAGGTTTAAGGTTACATATGCCAGGTTTCCGGTTCTAAGACAATCTGTATCCCAGTCTCCTGTCCAATTATCCTGCAAGGCAGTTCTGCATCCCATGTAGTTGGCCATATCACCCCGGTAACTGGCTAACATATTTACAAAGTAAGCAGTTCCGTATTTGGCCGAAAGCTCATGCACCCGCATGAGATCTTCTTCCATTTCTGATTTTAAGGTCTCTTTCCGGATGTTGTAAATAGTATTAGGGAAGAGGTGAGGTTTTCCATCAGAGTCTCCTTCCAGTAATGTTTCAGTGAAGGCCCTCTGTAACATTCGAGTTTCTTCTTCAAAGTCCCCGTAAGTTCCCACCAGCTGACCTTTAGGACCATATGCTGGTTCTTCTTGGAGGAATTTAGGTACATTGAATTCCAGGTTCATGCTGGTAAATGGTACCTGAGATCCCCGAGCAGCATAGGCCATGTTAAGGTTAAATATAAGCATTTGTACAGCCTGTTTAACCTTTTCATAAGGCAATCCCTTAGCAAATGGTGCTACAAATACATTCCATAGACTCATGGACTGTCCACCACTCATGTTTTGCTGGGCCGCCAGCATTATTTCACCGGCGTGGTTCATAAGGGTTTCCATGTGTTTGGGAGGTCCCGCCACGGAAGTGTGGTCTCCAGTACCATCTACTTTCAGTCCGTGCTTAATAAATAATCTTAAATCGTGCTGGAGGCAGTTTAATGGTCTGCCAGCAAAGAATTCTAAATCGTGAATGTGGATATCCCCAGACATGTGGGCATCGGCCAACCGGTTAGGGAGGATGTGTACCAATGCATATTGTTTTAGGGCCTCATCAGCCACGTATTTATGCACGGTTTCCGGGTTGTGAATCATATTGGCATTATCACGAGAACCGTTTTGAATTAAATTAGTAATGTTGTAAACTGGAATCCCCAGCCGAGTGTATTTTCTACGTAAATCTTCCAACCCATTTTCCACCAGCTTGGTATTTACGATTTCCCTTATCATAGGGGCAGTTAAATAATCAACATCTAATTTTTTAAGTTCTTTCCACACATCAGATGCAATTTTATGGGCTACTTTCTCAGATGCACCAGTTTCCTGAATTAAAGTATTTTCGATCTTTTTTTGATCAAAACCTTCAATTTTATCCCTAGTAGTACGTACTCGGAGCTTATTGGTAGCCAAATATCTATCAGCCGCTGATTCTTTAATTTCTTTAAGATAATCATAAACTAAAATCTTTATTTCAGCCGTAGTTATCCCATCATAGGCCGCAGTGGCCACCTGAGATGCAATTTTTTCAGAAGCCCATAAAGGAGCCCCTACCATAAGAAGGGACTTTACCAGTTTGTCATGGCTGAATTTTTCGTTTACTCCATTATTTTTTAGTACGCAAGTCTCGGCCTTAGTTGGCAAAGCAGCTATTATTCGCGCATCCTTCATCAATATAATCACCCACGTTAAATACCCATTTTATTAAAATTATAATTTCTTTTAATAGACAATTACCCTAGGGAACATAGTTGTTCATAAAAAGTAATATTCACCTTAGATTTAAGTAATCTTCAATCAAAATCTAGATTAACTTTTGTTTAAAGCACTATATAAGTTATTTTATCGTTCGTTTTTTAAGCTCTTATAGACGAACAAAACTCCTAAATACCTCGCTTCTCATTTTTTTAATAAAATTTAATTAATATTTAAAATAAAAAAATGAAAATAAAAAATTTTTAGAAATATTAACAAAGATGATAACTAAATCATTTAAAAAAATTAACTGATTTAATTATAGAAATACATCTAGAGAGCTCTGTTTAGATTTATCACTTTCAAATAGAGAATTTATTCCAAATTCCAAAATGTCCAACCTCTGCATGAGGTAAGGATCAATCGGGTAACGGTTAGCCAGTTCTCTAGAAATTTCCCTGTATTTCACTACAGAACCCTTAGAAACACTCAATATAAGATTAGAACCACATTTACACTCACCAGTGAGGGGTATACGTCGATATTTAGAATTACATTTAGTACATCTTACCTTCTGCCGGGAAAAGGCCCGGGTATTTCCCATCATATCTGGCAAAAAGTGAGAAGTGAGTACTCCTTCCACCACCCCTCTTTGATCCACTGCCCTTATCCGCTCAGCAATTTGAATTTGAGCCTCTACCTTTTCTTTCATAGTAGGTAATGTTTTATAGAGACATACTTTTGGTCCGGCATGAATATTGGAAGTATTGTGGGAAAACATTATTCCTTCATATTGGCCAGGAGTACCCAGGCGATTTTTCACATTATCTATTAAATCCAGGACATCAGAAGGTTTAGCATGTTCTTGAGCCTTTTGATAGAACTCTAAAGGGAATGATTCCATAGCATCAATATTGTGCGATTCATCATCTATTTCTTCAGGATCTATACGGGAAGATAGAACCAATGGAGCATCCATACTTCCTCCCCGAGTACTGGGCAGGTATGATTTAGAAAAATTTAGTAAAGCATCCATTAAGAGCATGATAGAGTCTTCATCACTGTCACAGTTTCTCCGCTTAGCAGAATGGAAGAAAGGATGAGCATAGGAGGCCGCGGCCTTGGTAAATCCAACTACACGCCCCAATACTCCGGCAGAGGTGTGAGGGGCCAACCCAACAATTAGATGGCCAACCAGTTCTTTGCTTTGTTTTACATTGTAAAAACGTTCCAGCCCATAAAAATTCGCTAAAAGATCATCAATAAAGCCCGCCACACCTAAAAGATACTGGCCACAGTGCTCAGATATTACCACATCCTGAACCTTTAATTCCAATATTTGATCTTCTTCTTCCAGTGCCGTTCCATAGCAGTCTTTTTCATAGCCCATTTCCTTTAATTTCACAACATCTACTCCCACTTCTTTAGGAGTGAAATGAGTTAAAGGCAGGTCAGTGGAATCATGGCGTATAGTAGCATCTTTAAAGGTGAAAACTTCGTTTTTAGCCCTTAAAATTCCTTTTTCCAGAGGTTCTGGGAACTTATCCTCAGATATCATCCCTATAACTCCTTTTATTTCATCCATCTTACGTACACCCACATTTTCCGAGGCTTTTTTAAGAAGTCCAGCTATATTAATCTTTTTCTTTCCAGGTTGTGCTAGCTCAGTAGGTGACCCACAGTGAGGACATATGGATTGGAATGAACTTATTTGACATTCTGTACATTTAGAACGGGCCAGTTCTACAGTTATACTACCTTTTTTAGCGGCTTCCACAATATTTCGGCGAGTTCCACCATTATTACCAATAGGAAAAAGGGAATGAGGTGCTGGTTTCATTTTCCGTTCTTTGGTTTTTTCAGGCCTTCCCATCCGGGTGCCAATATAGGTAGGGGCCTTAGCCATGATTTCAACCGGAGCAACTTCATTAACTGCTTTTAATGTATTTTCCAGGGTTTCATCCAATGGATTTTGAAGAGTTTTAGTCAGCACGTAGGCCTCTTCAGAAGCAATAATCACTTGAGAGTCCATCATAATATGAGGAACACCAATGACTTCTAGAATCCTTTTTTGGGGAGACATATCTAGCTTTAATTCATCTCCAGCCGAATATTCATCAATTTTAGTGAATATCCATTCAAGGAGCAGATTTAAATCTTTTATAGAAACATCATGATAGAAATAAGTATATTCTGGGTGCAGAGGTACACCATAGTCTTCTGATATTTTAAATGCTTCCTCAGCACTTATTTTTTTCATTACCAGTGTTTTTAAATCCAGAGAATCTTTTTGCAAGTCGTATTTTTCAGCAGATTCAATGGTTTTAATCCACCATTCCTCACACCAGGCCGAAGGTAGTAAAACATGATTATTTCTTAAAAATTCACCAAAAGCAACCAGCATATCCCCCAAGAATAATACCTCATCTACTTGAGGCCTTAATTTACGTGCTTCTGCCGTGGTGGATATTTTAATCACATTTCCATTTTTTAATTTAACAATAGGTCCATCAATGGTATCCACCGGAACCACACAGGTACCTTTTCCAGGTCTTTCTATTTTCATCTGAGTTCCTACTGCTAGAAACTCTAGAAGTTCCATAGTGGCCGGGCTAACACCCATTGCCGCCAGCCCAGTATTTCGAGATCTTCCATATCTAAGTCGGAATGCTCCTTTCTCTGAAGGATTGGCTAGCACCGGCCTTCCGCCAATAATATCCTGAATATACTTGTAATCGGCTTTGATCTCAGTTTCTTCATCGTCTTTTTTAGCTGGTGCTTTTGAAAATTGTGCTAACCAATCCCAACCTTCTAAATTCAGTATTTTAGCATATTTAAGTACTTTAGGTGCTTTCTGAATAATACCTTCCACCATAGCCAGTAAAGCTCCACCCCGTATGTTATTGGTTTCTACTCGCTCCAGATCCCGGTGAGATACTTCAATTTTATCAGTAGGTTCTCCAGTGACCTCTACCGGAATACTGCGGGCTGCTAGGCGTACTTCATCAGGTTTAGGAGAATATTGTAGATTAGTTACTTCTGATTCATATAGTTCCACTTCTTCCACATATCTCTCTATTTCAGCATCGATAGGTACATAAGGGGCCAAATCAATAGCCCAACGAATATAATCTCCTATTAAAACTGCTAGAGCTGCTGCAGTACCTCCTGCACTTCTAATTGGACCTGCAAAGTAAACTGCAAAATAATTACTACGGTCAAAATTCTGTTTAATTCTTACTTTGGCTATTCCTTCCAGTGGTGCAGCCACCACACCTTCAGTGAGAATGGCTAGAGCAGTACGCAGTGCCTGATCAGCCATAACTTCCCTCTGGGCCAACTCATCCTCTTTACTATTTTCGTCCAAGGGGGCTGATGCAATCTCGGCAGCTATTTTGAATGCTGCTTCTTCCCGGCTGGATTTCTCTTCCAGATATTTAATTCTCTCTGCAATGCCTTCCGGACCTACCAGCCCCTCTACTCTTTCAGCTAAATCCTTGGCCAAGGGTATTTCTGTTTCAGTTTCCACATCCAGCCCCTTTGAGCGAGCTTCACCTGCTATTTTGTAGAGTTTTTTGGTTTCTGATTCTAATTCTTCGAAATAGTCCATTAACATCCCTTTGAGTTTGATTATGAGTATTTAAGTTATTATTAATCCTTTTTAAAAAATAAAAAATATAAATATAATTGCAAGTTTTGCTTTAAAATATTATTGTACAAACAGATATTTAATGATTTTTTTAAACGCAAAAATTCTTTAAACGAAAATAATTATAAATTATTAATTAGTAATTAATAATTTTATTAAACATTTAAAAAAAAAATAATCATTAACTATTTAACAGTATAAATTTCATAATAATTAAACAGAGAATTAAAATTACATTTATAAATTATCATCGGTGATATTATGGGAAAGAAAGATAAAAAAAGCCTTCCACCAAGTGGTGCCGGGCTGGTAAGATACTTTGAAGATGAAACCAAAGGCCCTAAGATGAGTCCAGAACAAGTAGTTGTTATGACCATTATTCTGGCTGTTTTTTGTCTGGCTCTTCGTTTTTCAACAAGTTAACCAGATTAAATTTAAACATATAAATAATTAAATTTATTTTTAAGGTCTATTTTTTATTGCATTTTAAATTAATATAGTTAGATTTATTTGAATTATAAACTACGGAGTGATTTTTATGGCTATTCACCCTATTGAATTTCGTTATGGTACTCTTGAGATGAAAAGCGTTTGGGAATCTGAAAATAAACTGCAAAAAATGCTGGATATTGAATCTGCCCTGGCCCAGGCCGAAGCTGAGATGGGAATTATTCCTACTGAATATGCGGTAGAAATAAAAAAGAAAGCTAATACTCAAATCGTAACTCTGGAAAGAGTAAATGAAATAGAAAAGGCGACCAATCACGATATTGCTTCTATTGTAAAAGCCTTAGCAGAACAGTGCGAAGGGGATGCTGGAGAATATGTCCATTTTGGAGCTACTTCTAATGATATCGTAGACAGTTCCAATTCTCTTCTTTTTAAAGAGTCCATGGAAATTCTAAGAGAAAAAATGGTTCGTTTTACCCAGCTTCTTTTAAAATTAGCTGATGAAAACAAAGAAAACGTTTGTATAGGTCGAACTCACGGCCAGCACGCATTACCTACAACTTATGGTATGAAATTTGCCTTGTGGGCTGATGAAATGCACCGCCAAATCGAAAGGCTCGATTCCTGTCAAAAACGTCTATGTGTAGGTATGATGACTGGTGCCGTGGGAACCACTGCTGCTCTGGGTGAAGAAGGTCTGCAAATACACGAGAAAGTATCTGAAATTTTAGGCCTGGAAGCAGTTTCCATATCTAACCAAGTTGTTCAAAGAGACAATCATGCAGAATTCATGATGGTTATGGCCAATCTGGCCACTACCCTGGATAAAATAGCTCTGGAAGTAAGAAATCTGCAAAGAACTGAGATAATGGAACTGGGAGAAAACTTCGACCCTGAAAAACAGGTGGGAAGCAGTACCATGCCTCATAAAATGAACCCTATCACTGCTGAGAGAATTTGTGGTGTTTCAAGAGTGGTTAGATCCTATGTAGTAGCAGCCATGGAAAATAATCCATTATGGCATGAGAGGGATTTGACAAACTCTTCCTGTGAGCGAATAATCTTCCCTGAGGCATGTATCCTAACCGATTACATCCTTAATCTCTCTCTAAAACTGATGGGAAATCTGGTTTTCTACCCTGAAAACATTGAAAATAACCTTAATTTAACCAATGGTTTAATTATGGCCGAAAGATTAATGGCCGAGCTTACCCGTAAGGGAATGGGACGCCAAACTGCTTATGGATTAGTTAGAGAGTGCGCCATAAAAGCTAATAAAGAACAAAAGCTTTTATCAGAGGTTATCCTGGCCAGAAGTGAATTAGACGGTTATTTGACCCCAGCAGATGTGGAAGAAATTATGGACCCTCACACTTACATTGGTTCTGCAGTTTTAAGTGTTGAAAAAATAATTGAACTTTCTAAAGACTGGTTTTAAATAATTTAGGCTTTAAATTTCGAATATATTTAAAAAAAACAGTTTTTTGAGTTTAATAATCTTTTTTTCTTTTTTTAAGCTTTAATTTCTATTATTACTATTTCTCCTTGATTTTTATTTTTACTATTCTAATTGAAAAATTGTCATTTTATTAAATAAAAATAAAAGTTAATTAACATCTTCCAACAGAATAATTAGCAGTACCTGGGAGGTGCTTTTAAATGAGTGACATGAAAGAATTAAAATCTGTAAAAATTGTACCATATACACTCATGACTTCTTCTGTGAGTGCCATATGGGGCCTAGTATTTGCAATAATATTGTTGATATTTGCTGGAGCATTTTCAGCCGTGCTACCATCCGAATTGTCTTCATTTTCCGGATTCTTGTTAGGTCTGGGTGTAGCAGGACTAGTTGTGTTTCCAGTTGGTTCGTTCCTTTTAAGTATAACTCAATCATTCCTCTATGCACTAATTTATAATTTGCTTGTTCCTAAATTAGGAGGAATACAAATAGAATTAGTAGAGATGAAAGAGATTACAAAGACCGGAGTTATTCCCTTTGCATTGATAGTTGCTGCTGTAACTGCAGTTTTCCAGTTTTTAATCCAACTGGTATTTGTACCAATGCAATATCTATTAATAGGATTTGCTGGAAGTATGGTTACTACTATGGCTTCAATTACCAATAGTACTATGCCTGTAGCATCCATGGGATCTTTAGGAGGATTTAGTGCATTAGGAGCTATTTTAAACATTATTTTAACTCCAATAATGACCTTCATAATGGTTTTCATTGGAGCAGTTATTTTAGCCGCGCTTTACAATGTACTAGCACCTAAATTAGGTGGAATAAAAATAGAATTAAGTGAAAAAGCCCACGGATTCTTAGGAATTGACAGTATCAGTCCAGTAGCACTAGGTCTTATTGGTGGAGCCATAGCTGCTGTTTTTGGAATTATTATTGGAATATTATTCTTAATAATTCTAGCAATAGCAGGTTCTGCCCTAGCTGGTTTAGTATTGTTATTTGTTTATGCAATAGGTGGATTTATAGTAATATTCATTGCCTACGCATTAACTGCAGTGTTCTATAACTTCCTAGCATCTAAAATCGGCGGATTCGAAATAAAATTAGAATAATTAGAATAAATTTCTAATTTTTTTATTTCTAATTCTTCTATTTTTTTATTTTTACATTAAAAAGATTCAAAATAAATATTTTTAGATAAAACTATTTTTAAGAAATTTTTTCATGAAAGTGAATTATAAAATATGATTAAACAATCATAAAATTGTTAATTAATCTTTATTGGTCAATATACATAGGAAAAATTAGTAAATAAAATTAGTAAATAATTAAATAATAAAATATAATTAAAAAATTATTTTGGAATTAAATAAGCCATTTAGGATTGTATTCAACGTCCTTGACCCCATTGACACAAACTAGAGACCCTATAGGGCGTTTAATTCCATGGTGAGTAACTGCTACCACATCATAATTAACCCAGTTTCCATAATCTCTTCCTTTAATCTGGAGCCAAACATGACCATACCATTGTTTATCCCCACATTTAACTCTTCCATGTGCATAACGGACATCATATCCCATATCTTCCAGAACAGGCCGTATAAGCTGAGCATAGTCAGTGCAGTTAATTCCTAAACCTTTCCTAAGACGAGTTAAGGCCATTTTATTGTCAAATTTATCATTATAATAATATTTATATTCACCCTTATCAGCTATGGCCTTATAAAGATCTTTAGCATCGTTAAATTTTTTATCAAGCGCCTCTTCCAATTTTATCCAGGAAGCAGATTTTTTTCGGCCCAATGAAGGTTTTACTATTTCCATATCTTCATCT
>JAHFBZ010000067.1 GCA_023249725.1 Methanobacteriaceae archaeon | reverse complement strand
GTGCTTGAATTGAATATGATATTATTAACTTTTAATTTATTAATTTCCAGTATAAAGTATGAAATCAGCAGCTTATTAAACTAGCATAAGCAATTTAAATACGCATATACATGAACTAAAATTAATTATTCATAAGTTATTTAATTCTTTTTAAGAATCAATGGCTTTAATTCAGAGCTATATCAACTTATTTTCTAAATAACTTATTTCTTTTTTTAAAAAAAGCTCTAAATTAAAGATAAACAATTTACTTATGTAAAATACTGTTCTGAAACATTTATAGAAAAATATATATTTTAATAGTTATGATATATTTTAGGAGGAGTAATAATAATTAATAATCCTGAAGTTTCAATCCAAGAGTTTAAAAAAAACTACTTAAGGAATATGACTCGGGATAGAATTTATATCACCCCACATGGCAGTATAAGGATAAGAGGTAGGCAAAATTTTACTGATGATGAAATTAAAGATTGTATAATAGAAAAATTTCCAAATAAATTCCATAAAAATGAATATGGTGAATTTGAATTAACATACTCTCATCTAAATAGAAAATCAGAGGAAATAATTATTATTGTAGTGCCTCATAATTCATCCGAAAAATCTATAAGGATAATTACTACATATAGTCACTAAAGGTGAAATTAATGCTTAAACAGGTCGAAAAGTCTTTTTTCATGGATCACGATTATGACTTTCAAAGTGATTCTATATTTTTGTATATAACAGAAGACTATGAATACAAAAGATCTTTACGTTTAGATAAGGATATAATCCTGGATTTCGATAAAAATAATACACCTGTAGCTATAGAAATACTTCATGCTTCTAAAAGGTTCAATATCGATAAAATTCATTTAAAAAATCCAATAGACATTAATATGAATATAGAAGTTGGTAAAGATTATATTCATATAAAAGCAGCATTTAATGTCATTATTAGAAATAAGAATACTCCACTAGAATTCAATGCTGAAGGGGAAAATAGTATTAATTTACCATCTACAGAAACTCATTTCGCTGCTGCAGCAATTTAATTTTTTTATTTAATTATAAAATATATAATTGGTATCAATTAAATTCACATCACATTAATTTTAATTTAGAGTATAATTAATCATAAGTTAATTCCTTTTTAGAAGAATCAATGGCCTTTAATAATTCTGAGGTCAGTTCCATCTGTTTTTCTGCATAATTATTATATTTCTGCTCTAAATCATGTAATCTATTTAATTCTTTTCGCTCCAGTAGGATTAATTCTTTATTCTCATCAAATTTAATATCTTTTCATCAATTTTCAGGAATTCTTTTAATTCTTTATCCGAAAGCTTTGAGGATGATTCCTGGAATGTTTCTATCTGTTTTTCTGTTTCCATATCCACTAAATTTTCTTGTAGTTTATCAATTAAATTAACCAAATTTGATTTAGAATTGAGGAAATATAATCCGTCATCTTTTATTAGTATTCTTAACTCCAGAAAGTCTTCTATGAACTTATCTAAAGTCATTCTGGATATTTCTGAACCTTGCGCTATCTCTTTTTTCGTGTATTTGTGAAAAGGATGGGCCAGTAAAAAATTTATTGCTTTTACTTGTGGACATTTACCAAAGATTTCGGTCAGCATATGATTACTCCCTAATGTTTTGTATGTATATTTATTATACATATTAAATCTCATAAAGCTTATTATTTAATCAAGCGTATAATTTTTTTACATAATTAAGAATTTATTAATACTTATAATATAGAAATTATTAAATAATAAATCATACAGTTTAGTATTAGATATTATGAAAAAGAATTATAAAATCCAGATGGAAATTTTATATTCCATTCGCAGAACAGGGCATATTGGGGCCAGACACACTCCCATTAAGAATGTTTGCCGTAGATTAAGTAAATATGATTGTAAAAAGTGACCAAAGAAATTGGAAATCTTATTAAAAAAGATCTTATTTTACCATATTAACTCATCATGACAAAGATATTCGTTTAAACCCTAAAAAAATGAATATAATAAAAGAAATGACTAAAATTAGGTGGGATGAACTAAACGATTTCTAATAATAGACATTATTTTTTCTTCATAAAAGAATTGCTTGAAAAATAAAATTTTTTTATTAAAAATTAAAACAAATTTATATCCAAATTTTAGTTAAGCTATATTTAACTTTCTTTTCATCAAATAAAAGTAATATTTCATCTACTTTTTTAGCTTCAATGATGAAAGTGGCCCTACCCATCTTTTTTCCGTATTTAGAAACAATTCCTTCTCGTTCACTGATATATTCTTTGTCTTTATGTTTCTTTTTGACTCTATAGCCATATAATTGTCTTTTAACAAACATTTTATCTTTTGGTAGTATATCCCCATAAGTATATGAAATAAATGCTGCTGGCTTTAAAAATTCTTTTTGGCCTAATATTAGGTCAGTTTTGCAATATAATGTTATTCCATCCTTAACTACTTCCCATAGAAAATCTGAATCTGCGGATTCTTTACGATTAAAAAATACAAAAGAAAATGGATTTTGAAGATTGTACTTATTCTCAATTTTAACTGCAATTTTTTGAGCTTCCAGGCCTTCTTCGCCAATTTCAGGATTATTAGGAGAGTCAAACATTAAAAAGATATCAATATCACTTTTTTTGTGAAGTTCATCCCTCACGGTAGATCCAAAAAGAATAACTGCATCTATATTAGGTATATATTTTAAACTTTGAGCTAATTCAAATGCAGCATCTAAGTGAGGTATATATTTTAGGTTTTCAGTTAATTCAAATGTAGAAGCATTTTTAATTTTCATTAGCCCACCTTATAATATGATTTAATATTTTAAGGACTATTGAAACTGTTTCTCCATTGCCTTTGCCTCCATACCAGCGACCATGTCTAATTGTTTCCAGTCTACCAAATGCAATAGCAATTTCCTCTTCATCTCTTTCCCTTAAAAATCTCTGGAGTCCCGTATGGATGTCTTTATGGGTACCAAATCTCATTTCACAACCATAAGATATAAAATGCATAGAACATCCATATACCAGTTCTACTATGGAACTGGTGTGGCCTTCATTCGATTTTAGTAAGTCTATACTTTTTTTGATATCTTTAGCTCTTTTTAAATGAGATTCAGCATTCATTGAAATTAACTCCTGTTATATATGTACAGAAAACAAAGTATATTAATTTTTCTGTTAATATATAACAAGAATATTCTGTTATGTGTATACAGAAATAAAAAATATTGCGTATTCTGTTATGTGTATACAGAAATAAAAAATAATTGTATATTCTGTTACCATATAACAGAATTATTTATATGAACTTAAAGGATTCAATCTCTAGTCATAATGCACATCATCAAAATAGTTACATAAAATTTATTTAATGTTAATACATAAAATGATACATGGATATTCCAAAAAATATCAGGAAGCTGTGCAAGAATTCGTAAGAAGAATAGAAAAGGATCATTATGATGAAATAGAAAGCATTATCCTTTTTGGTTCTGTTGCACGAGGCGAAGAGCAAGAAGATTATGATATTGATATTTTAGTTATAATAAAAGAAGAAGACTTCCAATTGAGGCGTTTATTTATTGGAGAGGCCTTCGATACTTTCATGAAAACTGGAAAAAATGTTTCTGCGAAGGTTATTTCTCATGATGATTTTCATTTGAGGAAAAATTATTCATTTTTAAAGAATGTTATGGCTGATGGTGTGAAAATTGCCTGAGAATGAAATTAAGCAGCTTATTGCACGGGCCGAAGTAAGGCTTAAAGCAGCTGAGTATTTGCATGAAAAGGGTTTTTATGAAGATGCTGTCAGTAGGGCTTACTATAGTATGTATTTTGCAGCTACAGTTCTGCTTTTGACTAAAAATATTACTGTAAAGACCCATAAAGGTTTAATTCAAAATTTGGCATGGAATTTGTTAATAAAGATGTCGTTGAAGGATATTATGGGAGAGCATTAAGAATAGCTGAAGAACTTAGGGAAGAATCATAATATTCTATTTCGCGAGAAATTCCTGCTGATGAATCAAATTCCGTAATTGAAGATGCTAAAAATTTTTTAAAAAGAATAAATCAAGCCATTGATCAAATAAATGGATGAAACAGATTAAATTTTTTTTATATTTAATTAAAGTTAATTTAAGAAATTCAAAATGATTTATTAGATAATTTTTCTTGGTTTTAATAGTTTAAAAAAAATTAAAGATCCTAAAATAAAAATAGGCATAATTAATACCCTAATTAAATTAAATACTTATTTTAAATCATTTATTTTTAAATTAAATAAATTATAAGCATTAAATAAAAGTAATACTTCTCCCCATTAAAAATATTTAAATATAAACATCACATAAAAATAAACTATCATAAAAGAAATTAATTTTTACACAATTCGTCAAATAATGGGGGTAACTATAATAAGTTCATTTAAAAAGAAAATAATATTCACCATAATCATGGCCATGGCCCTATTTGCCATAGCCAGCCCGGCCTCAGCGGCCAATTATACTGTAAATAATACTAATTATATGAATGTATTCAATACTACTGGAATTAACAGTAATTTCAACCTGAATGGTACCGATTACACCTTCCAGGACGGAGATGCCTTCACCTTCTTATCTGGTATCTATACCAATGTTCAAATAATCCTGGATAAAACTGTTAACCTCATAAGTAATGGTGCTTTCTTTACCAATGAAACCACTGATTATTATGTTATAAATATCCTGGATACTGCAATATATTCCAATATCACTGGATTCAATATCAACGGGTCATTAAATGTCTCAGCAGATAATGTTACTCTTAACAACAACTCCATTAATGCCTCCACCAGGGAAGGTATAATCATAAACAGTAACAACGTCACCTTAGTCAACAACAGAATAAATAACAGTAAACTTTCTGGTATCAACACCGCTGGAAACAATACCAACATCATCAATAACACTTTTGTATATAACCTGCAAAACGGAGTGACCTCCACCGGCAACAACACTACCATCACCGGAAACACCATTTACTGCTATAACAACAGCAGTATCAACTCTACCGGTGCGGATGCTATTATAAACAACAACCACATCTTCAGAAAATTCTTCGTGAATAACACCACCTACACCAACATATTCAACAGTACCGGAATAGCCGACACCTTCAGCCTGGATGGTACCGATTACACCTTCCAGGATGGAGACATCTTCACCTTTTTAGAAGGAATCTATGAGAATGTAAAAATCATCCTGAATAAACCAGTGGCCATCATAACTAATGGAAGTGTTAACCTCACCAGTAATGGTGCCAGCGACATTATACATGTTTTAAACACATCCAACAACACTAATGTCTCAGGTTTCTATATCAATGGTTCTCTCAGTGTAGATGGAAATAATTCTATTATAGACAAAAATACTATTGTCAACTCGTCCCGAGATGGTATTCTAATTTCAGCCAGTAATGTTACTTTATCCAATAATAATATCAAAAACAGTAATTCATCTGGTGTAAAATCAACTGGAAATAATGTAGTTATTAGAAATAATCATATATCTTCCAGTAATCAGAATGGGGTCGAATCTTCAGGAAGTAATGCTAGTATTAGTAGTAATTATATCACAGATAGTACAAAAAACGGAATAAACTCCTCAGGGGATAATTCAGTAATCTACAACAACACTATCATGAATAATCGCAAGTCAGGTATTCATTCTGAAGGATCTAAGGCCAATATCACTTCAAATTATATTTATAATAGTATTGAGCACGGTATAAATTCTAAAGGGAACAATGCCACCATATCTCAGGATAGCTCATATTATAATGGGATGAATGGAATATATGTTTCTGGAAACAATACTAAGATAGATAATTCATATACTTATTATAATGGGCATTCTGGTGTTTATTCTACTGGTAATTCTAATTCACTGACTTCAGTTTACTCTAAATTTAATGGAATGAATGGAATACAAATGAATGGAATTAATAACACCATAACATATTCCACTGCAGAAAATAACACTTTAAATGGGATATATTCTACAGGTGCTAACAACCAGATCAGTTCCATTACTGTTCAATACAATGGAAACAATGGGATATACTCCACAGGAGACAGTGCAAATATAAACAATATCAATGCGGCAAATTACAACAAACAAAACGGAATACTCAGCACAGGAAACAATGCATATTTATTTTATATTAAGAATGCAACCAATAATAAGCAAAACGGAATTTTAATAAGTGGTAAAAACGCACAAATCTTATGGGTTGAAAACGCTACTAACAATATTCAAAATGGCATTGCTTCTTTAGGAAACAATAGTTACTTGTGGTATATTGTGGCCAATAATAATCAAAATGGAATTTATACATCTGGTTTCAACACAACCCTAGTCTCGGTATATGCCCAATTCAATAAAAATCATGGGATTTTAACAACTGGAAATAATGTTAGGATATTTAATTCAATACTCAAATTCAATACATTAAATGGGATTTACTCAACAGGACAAAAGGCCCATATTGAAAATATCCAATCCCATTACAATAAACAAAATGGAATCTACAGTAGCGGCAGTCTTTTAGAAATTTTTAACTCCATAATATCCAATAATTCTTTAAATGGAGTATACTCCACAGGATATAAACCTTACTTCCAGAATTTAACGGTTTACTCCAATAGATTAAATGGTATAATCATCTATGGTTCAGAGGGCTTTGTATACAACAGTACCGTTTATAAAAATATGAATGGTGTATATACCAAAGGATCAAAGGCCATTGTTTATGTGAGTAAAATATATTCTAATTCCTATTATGGAGTATATTCCCTGGGTGCTTCTTCTAAGATAGTTAAAAACAAAATTTACTCCAACAGGGGCCATGGAGTATATTCTGCCGGATCCTCTAGCCAGATTTATTACAATACAATTAACAGCAACTACAAAAACGGAATATATTCTAAATCCAAGTATGTACTAATCGCCGATAACACGGCTTCCTATAATAAAAACAATGGAATTTATTCTACCGGCATAAAGGCCAAGATTGGTAGAAACATTGTTAAAAAGAATAAATATTATGGAATTTATTCTAAAGGCCGGGGATCTATAGTAGTAAAAAATAAGGCCAGTGGCAATAAGAAGGGAAATATTAGAAAATAGTCTTTAAATGGCTATTTTTTCTATTTTTAAAAATAACATTTTATACACTAAAAAACACATTACTTTTTTATTTTTAAAAAAAATCATTTATACCTTATTTTTTTAAAAAAATCTTTTCTAACAAAATTTAGATAATTTTTCCAATTTCAATTAATTTTAATAAAAAAAATAAAAATATTATTTTAACTCCGGATGAACCACCTCAATACCTTCTTTTTTTAAAACGTCAAAGGCCCCTACCTCACGAGTATGTAGGGGATAAACCTTTTCTGGAGAGATATCTCTAATCATATCCAGTATCTCGGGCCCACAGGCATGGCCGGAGGCATGGTAACCCGTATGGACTTCAATACCAAAGTGGTTCAACCAGTTTCTCTCCCGCCTACCATCAATCTCCATTTCATCGTTAAAGGGCTCAGTTTTGGATTTTATGTAAATAGCATTTTCTGGTTTGATATCAATAAGTTCTTTAAATTCAAAGTAGTCACACTGAAACATATAGTCCTCTGGTCTCTCCTGCAGATCAAGATAGTTCACATTGTTTTCCCAGGTGATATAATCTTTTTCCCATCCTTTATAATCTCCCAGTATATATTCACGGTCTATTTCACTACTGCACACCCATTCCCCATCAAAACAGACCTGTGACTCTCCACCCATAAGGCCCCAGGTTCTGCGCGGCACATAAACCGCCACATCATCAATTTCAGGGTATCCTCTACCAGAAAATGCATTTAATAAAAAGGCCTGTTTGGTATTGACCACCATTGTCCTATCTGAATCCCGGACTGCTTCATAAAAGGTTAAAAAACGATCCAGATCTCTAATCGGATAATTCACAATTATTAATCCTTTATGGGAAAGGGATAATTCTCGGGCCTTCTTTTCAATCTCTTCTTCGGTAGTATTATGGTCGCGGTCAATACGGGTTCCCTCAGTAATTAAAGTGGTAGGGGTGAACTTGTTTGCTTCTTTAATGAATTTTTTAGTCTCATATTCTCTTTTTCCATGGAAACGGAAATTACCAGTATAAACCAGTGATTCTTCTCCATTATCAACAAGAAATGCACAAGAACCAGGCAGTGAGTGGTCCACCGGAGCCGATTTTATGATAAATTCTCCAATTTCAAAGTCTTTATAAGGTTCTAATATTTCTATAGGCCTTGATTTTTTAGTATCCTTGGCATTAGCCCGTTTATGAGTAGTTTTTGAATTTTTATTTAACCTGGCTTTAGCCAGAAGCTGAAAATCATCAGCATAATTCAAATAATTATTAAAACCAGCCATACCCGTCTCTTCCAGGGCCTTAATAATTAAATAGGTTTCTTCACTCATGTAAAATGGAATATCATCCCTTATATGGTGCAAATAACCCACGTGATCCAAATGGGCGTGGGATATTAAAATCCCATCACTGGAAGGTTTTTGGTAGTGATTAAGGCCTAGGTGTCTTAAATAATCCTCCCGATAAAGGCCCTTTATTTGGGGTAATAAACCAAATTCCACCAGATCCATAATTCCATTTAATTTTCTAGGTTGTAAAAATTCAGAAAAGTAATCTCCCTCTGAATTGAAACTTTTTCCAAAGTCCAGGAAAAATGAATTTCTGAATCCCTGAACATGAATCTTATTGCCACCTATTTCATCTACTCCACCATGAAAATCTATCTGCACCATAAAATAACCACTTCCTTAACCATTACTAATATAATATAATTAATAGTTAATATAAAATAAGAAATGATATTCATTAATTTCACAGGAAGCAAATACATTTTAGCCAATAAATTATCTATCCTATAAAATTTCTATAAAATTATTCTTATATCCTAAAAGCAAATATTCTTAATTTCACAATATATGGAGCAAAAAATAATGGCCAATGAAAATGAGATAAGTCCAGAAGAGTTTGAACAAATTTTAAAAAACTGCGATGACCAGCTCCAGGAAAATCCCTCTGCACCAGACACCTGGACTCGGAGGGGAATGGCCCTTTTAGCATTGAGTAAGCCATCTGAAGCACTGGAAAGCTTTGAGAAGGCATTGGAAATAGATAATGAATTCGATTGGGCCTTGCAAAATATTTCAAACGCATTATTTATGTTGGGTAGATATGATGAGGCCCAGGAATATCTAGAAAATCTATTAAAGAAAGATCCAGAAGATGATGTTACCATTAATAATCTGGGTTTCCTGCTCATGAGTATGGGAAAATATGACGAAGCATTAGAAATATTCAACAGTTTATTAGAAAAACAATATGATTCCCAACTACTTATGCAAAAGATTAACTGCTTAATGGAACTAAGAGAATACTCCGAAGCATTAAAATGTAATGATTATCTTTTAAAAGAAGCCCCTGGTGATGGAGAATTGTTAATTCAGAAAGGGAATATTTTATTGGGCTTGGAAGATTATGCAGAAGCTATAAACATCTTTGATGATGCCATCAATATAAATCCTAATGAGTCAGAAACATGGAATTTAAAGGGTATTGGGCATTTCCTAATGGAAGAATTTGAAAAATCATTGAAAGCTTATGATAAATCTATTTCTCTAAATCCCGATAATGAATGGCCCTGGTTTTTAAAGGGTAAGTTATTATTTGAAATAGGTGACTATGAAGGAGCTTTAAATAGCTTTAATACCTCTCTAAAATTAAATGATTTAAATCCAGAAGGCTGGTTTAGAAAAGGACTGGCTTTATATGAACTTAAACAGTTCACTGAATCAATTGAAAGCTATGATAAAGCCCTGGAACTTTATGAAATATATCCTGAGGCCTGGAATGCTAGGGCATTATCTTTATTAGAATTAGGAGAACACGAAGAAGAAATTCGCTCCTATGACAAGTCCATAGAATACAATCCCCAATACTCTGATGCTTGGACCAATAAGGGTGCTACTTTAGTTATGTTAGGAGAAGAAGTAGAGGGTTTAAAGTGTTTTAATCAGGCCCTTCGAATTAATCCCCAGGATATAATTGCTTGGATGAATAAGGGAAATATTTTAATGGCCACTGAGAATTTTAAAGATGCCTCCGATTGTTTTAAAAAGGTTATGGAAATAGAGCCAGGAATTTTAATGGCCAGATTATCATATGCCAAAGCCATCTTTAAAATGGAAAAATACGATTATGCCCTAAAGATTCTCAAAGAAATAATTCAAGTAGATCCTGAACTAGATTTAGCCTGGTTTTATCAAGGATTATGTTTAATTGAAACTGGAAAAATTGAAGATGCATTAAAGGCCATGAATAAATCCCTGGAAATAAATCCCCACAACCCCGAAGCCTGGGTGTGGAAGGGAAAAATACTTTTAATGAATGAAAATGAAACCGAAGCTTTAGAATGTTTTAATAAAAGTATAGTAGAAGATGAAGATAATTTATTGGCTTACCTATTTAAAGGAATAATTTTAACTGAATTTAAAGAGTTTGAAGGGTCTATTGAATGTTTTGATCGTATTTTACAAGTTGATCCTGAAAATAAAGAAGTTTTAATTAAAAAGGCTGTATCCCTGGGCCAAATCGGGAGATATATAGATGCCATTGATGCCGTGGATATTGTTCTAGAATATGATAAAGTCGATTTTGATGCTCTTTATTTGAAGGCCGAGGCTTTGCGTCGTTTAGAATTTTTAGATGAATCAGTGGAATATTTCCAAAAACTGGTGGAATTATATTCTGATCATGCTGGGGCCTGTTACGAGTTAGGAATAACTTATCAGCTAATTAAAGAACAATTAAAGGCCATTGAATCCTTTGAAAAGGCCATCGAAATAAACCCTGAATTTGAATGGGCCCTTAATTCACTGGCCGTGAGCCAGGCCCTATATGGCCGATTTGATGATGCATTGGACACAGTCAATCATACCTTAGATATTGATCCAGAAAATAAAGAAGCTCTTGATCTTAAAAGAGATATTGAAGAACATATTGTAGAAACTAACAATGAGAATTAAAAATATGGAGTTTTTGCCCATATTATGGACTAATTAAAATTTATATATAATAGAGTCATTAAAATTAAATTTTTTATTAACTTTTTTTCTTATTGAATAATAAAAATATAAAAAATAATTAACATAAAACAATAAATACTAATTTTCTAACCATTCTGGACGATAAATTTTCCAGTAATAGTCATTTGCACTGAATTGGGTTGTTTCATATCTAATTGATGTTCCCCATGCATCTTCTTGACTTATTTTCATATCTATGGATGAATCCTTTTCTAAGGTCACTACATATCCAAAATCACGAACCCATTTACCATTCTCTTTATAATAATATGTTTTAAAGATTTTTATATTATTTTCATGGTACCCATATGTTTTCCAGACACATTTGGCGTCAGTTGTTGTATATTTGGTTCCATGATCTATTAAATCACCATTTTGAATTGCTGCTACTGGCCCTATTATTTGTAGAGAGAATACAGCAAACAAAATTGTCAAAATTGTAATAAATTTTATTTTCAAACTTTCACACCCTTTTTACCAATTAAAATTTGGTTAATGTATAATTTAAAAGTTTAAATATATAATTTTTTCTATTATTTGAATAAGTTCCTATTTTATATTTAAAATTGAAATTATTAGTTACAGGAATGTATAAATAATAATAATAATAATAATAATATACAATATATTTATATATTAAAACTTTTACATTATACATTACGAGGTGAAAATGTGAAAAGTTTAAAAATAGCATCCATATTGCTGCTAAGCATCATTTCATTGAGTACTTTTTCAGCAGTATCAGCAACATCTAACACTGTTTTTGAAGAAAAACAGATTAATGTAAATGTAAATGACAACTTCCAAATAGAATTACCTGATATTTCAGGCAGTAGTGGTTACTGCTGGATTGCACAATATGATTTACAATTTGTCAGTTTAACCAATGAAAAAGTTATCTCCACCGTAAAAGATCCATTTTTTATTGGAGGTAATGTAAAACAATACACATTTACCGCAAAAAAACCAGGCCAAACCAAAATAATCATGACTGAATCAAGGCCATGGTCCAATGAAATGCCTGCAAAGGTAATTACCTACTTAATAAATATTAAATAAATCTTTTTTCTTTTTTAAATTGAGCTTGATATAAACATTTTTTTCTTTTGAATTCATTATTAGATTCCTTAAAAAAATTTCATATTTTTCTTCTAAAAAACTGAATATTTTTCTATTTCTTATAAAAACTAATACTTTACTATTTATCTAAAAAACTGAATATTTTTCTATTTCTTATAAAAACTAATACTTTACTATTTATCTAAAAAACTGAATATTTTTCTATTTCTTATAAAAACTAATACTTTACTATTTATCTAAAAAACTGAATATTTTTCTATTTCTTATAAAAAATTATTAATATCATTGATGTAAATCATTTAAATATTCTTTAAATTATATTTAACCGTGAAAATCATGTCAAATCCATCCATTGAAAATATAAATGCCATTTTGGAATATATTCCCTATTTTGAATCACTTAAAAATGAAATATACGAGATAAATCCTGAAAAATCTCTAATGGATCCCCATTTTTGCTCAGAAAAAACTTCAGAGTTTATTCAGGCCCTTTATGAAAACAATTTCATCCAGGCCTTTGATTGGTCGCAGTTCAATACCTTAGAAAATGTAGAAAACATTGAACATACCGATATAGACACTCTTGTAAAAATTTTAACGGCCTATATTAGAGCAGATCGTTTCTCCAGCGGTAGTGTGGCCAATTTTATCAAAGAAAGCTATCTTTTAAGGATTTTATATCGTTTAAGGGAAATTAAAAATACATACTAGTTCTTATTATTTATATTCTAGCCCCGGCATCAGGAATATTAATTCAAATATTATTTAAATGACAGTACCTACATAATATAAAACTAGTAAAGCATGGAAACCGGTTGATAACTTTCAGATTCATGCAGTCAAAATCAAAAAAAGAGGGATAAAATGGATGCCAGTAAATTTAAATTGATTCTGAGTGAAAAAGAAAAATTAGCAGAAGAATTTGGATTTGAAGAAGTTGATGGATGTTGGAATTGTAAAAATAGTTATAATTGGGATTACCGTGGCAATGGCGAGTGTGAATTCCTTTATGAATTATTAAAAGAAAGGATTGGAGAAAAAGCTGATATTAAAGATCTATTCTTTGAAGTTTATCTTAATGATAAGTGTGATAAATGGGATTTAATGGAAGAAGAAGAAGAAGATTAGACCCATAATATAATATATTACACAAACATCAAAATCAAATAAATATTTTCGGAATTTTAATAATATCTTAAGTAGCCCTAATTAAATACTTCAAAAAATAATCAAGTATTTTTAATTTTTTTGACCATTTTCATTTATTAAATTAAAATAAAAATCGACTATTTTTGATTATTTAAGCTCCTCTATTTTTTGAATTTAAATTAAAAAAATTCAAATATTTTTTATTTAATTTTT
>JAHFBZ010000066.1 GCA_023249725.1 Methanobacteriaceae archaeon | reverse complement strand
TTTCAAATATTTGGTGAGTTATTCTAATGGCCACATCTTTTTTAGCAGGATAGGCTGCAATTTTTATTCGAACGTGTATAGAATCACCATGCCCTACCACTTTCCAATTCCCTTTTAAAGCTTCCTGCTTATCAAATCTAAGAAAAAAATTTCCATTATCATCCATTTTTTTTTCAAAATCATAGGATATTTTTATAATATCTTCTTTATTCATTTCTCGAAGTTTTTGAATAAATTCTTTGATTTCCCGTTTTTTAGTTATTTTTTGACTTAAAATTGTAACTGGATTGAGATAATAACCTTCTGTTTGTTCTATTTCAGGTTCAGCCATGGGAAATATAGTCTTTAATGACTCTTCAACCTTTTCTGGCCTTTCAGTACCTTGGATAAAAACCCTATATGAAATATTGTGGATCATTTTAATCAACTTGAATCAGGAAATTAATAAATAAAAATTTTAATAAGTTAAATTATAACTCATTTACGGAGATTATTGCTTGTAATTTTCAGATAGTAATGCATTAATAGGTTTATTGATAATTAGAACAGAATATTGGTTTTTTTTGATAAAACTGATATTCTATGAAAATAGTATAATAGATAATTAAGATAAAAAAGAGGAAAAAGTAAGAAATCTAAAAGATTATCTTAATTTTTCAGCACCTTTTCCTTTATTACGGAGACCTCTGGACTTTTTACCTTGACTGGTTAAGCCACGGAAAGCCCGCCCGGTGTGTTGTTTTTCACAGATCCAATTGATTTTAGGATCACTTTTAATAACAGGGTGGTTCGGGTCAACTAAAATAACTTCATAGTATTTATGTTTTCCATCTGCCCATACCCAGTAAGAATTTAACACTTCCATATTTGGGAATTTTCTGGCGACTCTCTCTTCAGCAATCCTTTGTATGGACTTTTTAGGAGTAATCTTTTTGATACCCATTCTTTTAGGCTTACGACCTGCTTTGAATCGGCTTTTTCTTCGTCCACCACGCCTAACGCGAGTTCGAACGACAACATAACCTCTTTTAGCCTTGTAACCTAAGGATCGAGCTCTGTCGATACGGGTTGGCCGGTCTATTCTTTGAATTACGCTTTCTCTCCTCCATTGAGGAGCTCTTTCCCACATAAGTTCCCTTACATAGGAATTGTCTGGGTTTTTCCATGCATCTCGTATATATTTATACATTAATAAACACCTCTTGTTCAGCTTGCGCCACATCCATGGGACATTGTCCCAAAAAGAGTCTTTTCTCGTCAAAATTGACGGTGATAAATATTAGTTAAGAGTACTTAAAAAGGTTTGCTTTAAAATAGATTTTAAAATGATTTTTTTTAAGTTAAAATTTCAGATGAATTTTAATTATGTATAAGTTCATATAAATCAGGAAAAATGGCATTATGTCTAATCCAAGTATAGGAACAATTCCTAATTCCTAATAAAAAAACTAAAATCGCACTGATCAACAATATAATACCATATAAAGAATATTGAAAAATCATGATTGATCCGCAAAAATAAATAAGTAATATAAATAAAATAAAATTAACGAGGATATTGATTAAATTTAGTTTTTAAAATATCCTGAGCCGTTGAAGCATCATTGAAAGCTTTTATACGTAAAATTTCAGCATTATCCAGGTCTGAAGTTTCATTCAGTTGCATCAATTCTAAAAATATCTTTTTAGAAGATTCATTGTGCTTTTCAGCATTCCTAAGATGCATTCGATGCCCTGATGCAGATAAATTACCTTTTATCCTGTTAATCTTTATTTGGATAGATTTAGTGATCACATAACCTTCTACTGAAGAAGGGATAAGTTTTACCGCATGCCATTTCTTATAGGAAATGTTATCCAGACACTCAGATGTATCTTTTGTCTTTTTAAGATTCTTTTTTAGATCATTGAGCCATTTAGAACCTTCATTCAATTTATCATCAATGGTTTGAAAATCCTCATCAGGCAAATTAGCGTATTCTGATCGTACTCTAGCTAATTCCAACCTTGAGATAGTTTTTTCAATACTTGCCAAATAATATTCTGTATTTTTTTCATGTATTTCTGCTGACCCAGTTCCATCATGACCTTTAAGATAACCCATGATCTGGGATTTATCGACACCTTTTAAAGTTCGATAACTCATTCCTCCAGCATTTTCTTCATAATCTTGAGACATATAACAACCACCAGCAGATTTTAAAAATTTTAATTCTTTTTTTTAGTAATGTAATTAAATGTAAGTTAATTAAATAAAGAGAAAATTATACACCCATATTAATTGTATTTGATATCTTGAATACAAAATAACTCATTAATAATTATTGAAAATAGTAAACACAGTTCTATAAAAAATATTAAATTCTAGATTTAAATTCTAGAACTGTGAATAAGTTAACTCTTTAGCTAATTTATTCAGTTATTTCATATAATATCTTCATTGATTTAACAAACGGAGGATTACCTGCAGTCAAAAGAACTACACGTAGAACATCAACAATTTCATCCCTTGTTGCTCCAAATTCTCTAATAGCACTCATCATTTGTTTTTTCATAGCTCTATCATCAGAATTTGATGCAGTGATTCCTAATGCAATTAGTTTCTGTGTTTTATAGTCCAGCGCCTTCCCAGTGTATGCTGCTTCATTTAATTTAACTACTGCATCATATATGTCTGGATAATCCTTTTTAACATGAGCCATTCCTTTACCATAGAAAACATCTTCTTTCATGGAATCCCACCTATTTTTTTATACTAATCTTTTGTATGTATTCTATCTTATTTAAATTTTTGACTATAATTTTTGACTATAACCATAATTTTGCCCATAAATAGATTTATTATATATCAAATCCATGACAACTGAATCCAAGAGCAAGTAAATGAAAAATACATCTAGGTTTTATTTTCAAAGTGGTTTTTTTGATGTATTTAAATATTTGAATAAATATATGGAATGTTCTATTGTGTGATAATCTAATTTATAGATACAAATAGGTGAAATTTTGAAAAACAAAAATGATAATGAAAAATCAAAGAAACTGCTAAATTATGCTTATAATTGTAAATTAGACGATTTAAGTTCTTTGCTAAATGAAATAGAAATTAATTTAAAAGAAAATAAAGATAATGAAACTTCTCTAAGGGCAAAAAGAGTAGTTACCAGTAGAATGGCATCTCATAAAAATTATTGATTATTTTCATATTATTTTCTTAATTATCAAGTTTATTAAGAAACTTAAAATATTTTGAAATATAAATAATTGAAGTAGTTGTTAAAATAATAAAGTAATTGAATATGAAAAAAATTATAATCGAATACTGAATTAGAATATTGATTGATATTAAATTGGTGTAAGATATGTATCCTAAAAAGTCAGAGGAATTTACAAGAATTTCATTTAAAATTTCAAATGAACTATTGGCAGATTTTAAAGAGTATGCACTCTCAAAAAACTACCAAAAACTAGACAAAACCATTATTGATCTAATTAAAAAAGAAATAAAAGAAAAATAGTTTAAAAGATTTAATTAGATTATAATAATATTCTAAATCTAGGTTATTAATTAAAATAAATAATTTTAGATACAAATTGGAAATTAATTAGCTATTTTTTCTCAAGCAAATTTTTTAATTCTTGAATTTCAGATTTAAGATCTTTTAACTCTTTATGTAGATTATCCATACTCTCTTTTTTCGGAATCTCTGAATTTAATGTATCAATCTTTTTTTCGAGATTTTGAACATATTTTGAATTTCTTTTAGATAATTTATCACTTTCATGGCGAAATTTATCCATTAATGATGAAGTGGTGGCAGCAGTCAATAGGCTGGATATTCCAATAGCACTCAACATAGCTATAACTCCAACAACACGTCCCAATGAAGTATAAGGGACAACATCCCCATATCCAACAGTAGTTATAGTCTGAATAACATACCACAACGAGTCCTCATAATTAGTTACATTAGGATTGATTCCATTTTCCACTATGAAAAAAGAGATAGATGAAATCAAAAGAACAGCTAAGAAAAAGGCCACACCATAAATAAGTCGACTTTTTTCAACAAACTCATCAACAGATCGCCCTACCTGCCTGACTGCGAACATTAAGGCCACTACTTTAATGATATTAAGAATTTTTAAAACCGTGAATGGGCCATCAATGCCCAGTATGTTTATAGCAATGAAAGAAAAGGGAATAACAATAATAACTAAGTTCCAATTTCTTTTCAAATAAGCTTTAGGCTCGTTTTTTTGCATTTGAACTAAATATCCAACTAATAAAAGCATACTGGTAATTAAATCAAAATAAGCTATATTTTGATAATTGGCCATTTTAAATGGCAGTAAGCTACTGGTTAATAAAAGAAAACCATCGATTAAAATCACACTTATGTACAAAATTTCCAGTAGCAGTCCTAACCTACGATTCATAGTTTAGTTTATTATTAATTCCAATAAATATCTCTTTTGATGATAATTTTAGTAAAACAATTTTAGTAGATTTTTATAATTTTAATTAAATTTCGAAAGATTTAAAAGTCATATGAACAGTTAGTCATATGTGGTTGAAAATAAATTTTAAAACCACATTTTCATAAATTAAAATTTATATAAAAATTTACATTTGGAGTGAAAAAAATGTCGTTTTTCTCGTTAATTCTAAAAAATCCATTTAGAAATAAAACCAGAAGCGCACTGGCAATTGTAGGTATAGCAATTGGAATAGCAACCATTGTAGCACTGGGAATAATTACTGATGGACTAAAAACGTCAACTGAGGAAACATTAAAGGCCGGAGGATCTGATTTTTCAGTAGTGGAATCTAATGTGTCGGATATGTTCCTCAGTAAGATAGATGAAAGTTATATTAACAAAATAAAATCAGTTAATGGAGTTGAAGATGCCGTTGGAGTTTTAACTGCCATTCAGCCCATTGGAGGAAATCCATATTTTGTTTTAATTGGGATAGACCCTAATAAGCTGGACATCAGTAATATAAAAATTACCAAAGGAAAATCATTTTCCAATGGCAGTGCCAAAGAAGTTATAATTGGAAAAGTAGCCTCAGAAAAACTAAATAAAACAATCGGAGATACTTTAACTCTTAGCCAGAAAAAATATAAAATAACTGGAATATTTGAAACTGGTGATCTTCAACAAGATGGTGGGGCATTTTTATCACTAGAAAACCTTCAAGACATTGAGGATAAACCTGACAAGGTCACCATGATCTATGTAAAAATAAAAAAAGATGCCAATGTTGATGAAGTGACCAAGGCCATTGAGGACAAATATGGTAATGATGTCACCACTATAGCATCCTTAGAAGATCTTCAAAGTGTAGACCAGGGTTTAAACACTATTGATACAGCTTCCTGGGCCATATCTATTTTGGCCATTGTTATTGGAGGTATAGGTGTAATAAATACCATGATAATGTCTGTTTTTGAGAGAACCAGAGAAATTGGAGTATTAAAAGCAGTTGGATGGAAAAATAGGAGAATATTAGGAATGATACTTGGAGAATCCATCGTATTGACCCTGGTAGCAGGAATAGTAGGTTCCATCATGGGAGTTCTGGCCATTCAAATTTTACTGCCACTGGGAATGGAAGGGTTTATTAAACCAGTTTACAGTAGCGATGTCTTTATTAGAGGATTTCTAGTAGCCCTTATTGTGGGACTAATTGGAGGATTTTATCCGGCCTATCGGGCCAGCAAATTACCCCCAACGGAGGCCTTGCGCTATGAATAATCAAAATAAAGATCAGAATGCTGAAATTATTTCCAATAATAAATCAAGTGATAAAAAAACCAGTAAAAACATTGTCGAAATAAAAAATCTCAAAAAAAGTTTTGATCATGGCAAAATAACTGCATTAAATGGCCTTAACCTTGAAATAAAAGAAGGAGAATTTGTATCCATAATTGGACCATCAGGTTCTGGCAAATCTACTCTTTTAAACATGATTGGGGCACTTGATAAAGCAGATGTCGGAGATATTACTGTTTCAGGAATTGATCTAATTCGAAAGAAGGATTTAAGTGATTTTAGATCTCAAGAAATTGGATTTATCTTCCAGTTGCATAATCTAATTCCGAATTTAAGTGTACTGGAAAATGTGGAAGTTCCCATGTTTGAGAGTAAAATTTCTGGAAAAGAAATGCGAAAACGGGCCTTGGAGCTTCTAGATTATGTTGAGCTTTCTGATAAAATAAAAAGAAAACCAACTGAACTTTCCGGAGGAGAAAGACAAAGAGTGGCCATTGCCAGAGCTTTAGCTAATAAACCTTCCATAATATTGGCCGATGAACCAACCGGATCACTGGATTCAAAAACAGGTCAGGTGATCTTACAAAGGTTGAAAGAATTACATGAGAAGGAAAATGTGACTCTGATTATGGTCACCCATGACATGAATGTGGCCTCACTGGCAGATAGGACCATAGAAGTTCTGGACGGACAAGTTCAGAACTAATTTTTTTTATTTTTTATTATTTTTGCTTTAAAATGTTATTTTAAATTTATTTAAAAAAGTCAAAAACAGATTTTAGCTAAATAAGATTATCCAAAAATTAAAATTGAATTAAAATTAAACAATGTTATTCAATCCTCAGCTTATTTTAAACCACCATAATGGAACTTAATAACATTAGAATTTAGGGGAATTACAACATACTCACTGTTTGGATCACCTGGTGGAAACTTGCAGCAAACCGTTATTTTACTATCTTCAAGAATTATTTGAGTTATAACTCCCATTTCACTAACAGTTCCCCCTTCCTGATAATTAAGACGGTTAGACATATTGTAACCGTCGGACATGGCCTCATCCAGGAATATTCTTACCCATTGAACTAGAATCATACTATCACCAATGATTAATTATATTTTTTTTATCATAAGAATTTTTAGATATGGGCATAATTAGATTTGAATTGTTTATCGTGAAAATACTAGTATTTATATGTTAATTAAATCTTTTTTGATTCAAATTAGAAAAATAAATTAATAATAATGAATATAACTATTTTACATGACTGGTGCTAAAAAAAGAATTGCTTGGGGAATTACTGGAGCTGGGGAAAAACTTCCAGAGACTTATGCTATAATGAGAGACATTAAAAAAAGATATCAGGACGAAGTAGAAATTAGAGTATTTATTTCTAAATCCGGGGATCAGGTCGTTAAATATTATGGGATATATCGTGATTTAGAAACCAGCTTTGATAATGTATGGGTAGAAATAAATGCCAATTCACCATTCCTGGCCGGACAAATCCAATTAGGTAAATTTGACTTCATGCTTATTTCACCAGCAACATCCAATACTGTGGCCAAAATATCCCTTAGAATAGCAGACACTCTGTTGACTAATGCCGCAATTATGGGGCAAAAAGCTGGTGTTCCACTTTATATCATGCCCTCAGATTTCAAAGAAGGTACTGTAATAACTAAGCTTCCAAATGGGAAAGATTTAGAACTTACTATAACTAAAGAAGATGTAGAACATGTGGAGAAATTAGCCAGTATGCATAATACCCATGTATTTGAACATCCCGAATATATCTATGACATATTTGAAAAATTAGTTGAATCTGATAAATAAATAAACTATTTACATAATTCTGAAACGAATTATATCTAAAAATATATTAAATTCTTTTTTCAAAATTTGGGTATTATGAATTAACTAAATAAAAATAGTGTAAATAATTTAGTAATAAGAAATTAATTTAAATAAAAATAATGAATAAAATAATGAAATTTTAGTTTAAATAATATTGATTTTATTTAAGTTCTTGGAAAACTACGCCATATCCCCAAATAGACTTTCCATCTGGCCCTACTTCTTCTACAAAAGCATTTGTTCCTTTGAAATATCCTTCAGTTAAACCAGTAGATGAAATATTCATAGAAAGCGGCTCCATATCAACCATGGTTTCAAAAAACCCCATAACTCTGGAAATTTCTTCTTGAAGGCCCCTGAATTCTACAGTAATTGTCCCTGTCTGTCTGATTTTTAAGGAAACCATTTCCTGTGGAACTTCCAAATTTTCACCGACTTTATTCACACTCGTGCTTTTAGTAAAAATTATATTTCCTTCTAATTCACCCAATTAAATTCCCCCTGAATCAGTGATTCAATAATCAATCCCTATGTGTAATTATTAACTATGTTTTTAAAAATATATAAAATAATTTATTTAGAATTTATAATATTAAAAATGCATAAATACACTTTAATGGGATTAATGAACTAATTAAATCTTATAACCAATATCTCGGAGAAATTTCTTTCTGGTGGAAATATCTACTTCATTTTCTATTCTTTTTGGCCTAAATCCATCAATTACTCCAATGATTCCATTACCTTGATCACTTTCAGCAATTAAAACTTCAACAGGATTTGCAGTGGCACAGAATATGTTAACCACCTCCGGAACATCTTTTATTCTTCCTAAAACGTTAAGAGGAAAAGCATCGCGCATAATAATCAAAAAAGAATGGCCGGCACCGATCTCAAATAGTTTTTCTCGGGCCATGATTTCTATTTCAGAATCATTACCACTGTATCTAATTAAACAATCCCCTGAAGCTTCACTAAAAGCAATTCCAAAGCGAGCATTAGGAACTGTATTTACCATAGCCTCATAAAGATCTTCAACAGTTTTTATAAAATGGCTCTGGCCCAAAATAATATTGTATCCTTCAGGAACCTCAATTTTAACTTTTTTAATTTCCATTTACTTCACCCCAAACCTCATGGCTAAATTCAAAAAATATTGTTCGATTTTTTATTTTATATCCTGAAATCGACGACTTTATTTAATTATAATAATTATATATCATCTATAACTAAAATTTTTTCAATTCCTTAAAAAGCAAAAGCAGTTGAAAATTAATCATTCCAAAAGATAATTTAAATACAAATATTTATAAGTGTAAAAAAATTTATCATTAATAATCATTACATATTATCATTAGGAAATTTTAAAAAACATTCATTAAATCATTAGTATAAAATATTTTTTTACATTATAAATAAAAATTTTACGACCATAATAATTATAATAATGTGTTAAATAATATTTTTAAATCTTAATAAACAATTTTCTATTATATTGAGGTGTGGATATGCAAGAAAAAAGCAAAGAGATTGGTTCCAGAGTAATGGAACTTAGAGAATTATCAGATATCACTATTGATAAGATGGCTCAAGATCTAGAAATACCTGCAAAAACTTATCAAAAATATGAATCCGGAGATGAAGAAATTCCGGCCAGTGCTCTATATGAAATTGCAAACAAATTAAAAGTAGATTTAGGGCTTTTACTTACTGGAGAAGAAACCAGAATGCATATTTTCACAGTTACTCGTAAAGGGAAAGGTGCTGCAGTTGAAAGACAAAAACAGTACAAGTACGAAAATCTGGCTGAAAAATTCATTCATAAAAAAGCAGAGCCATTCATAGTTACGGTAGATCCAACAGGTAAAGAACCATCAAAAAATACTCATCCTGGGCAAGAATTCAATTATGTCCTGAAAGGAAGCATGAAACTTTACATTCACCATCATGAAATAATTCTTAATGAAGGAGATTCCATATTCTTTGATTCCACCTATGAACATGCTATGGAAGCATTAAATGGGAAAAACGCCAAGTTTATGGCAATAGTAATGTAATTTAGATTTTAGTATTATAATTATATTATTTAATTCCGTTTATATGGCCTAAATTAAAAAGATAATATAAATTTTCAACTATTTTATTCAAATTTATTAAATAGATAACAATTATTTCCAGAGGTAGTAATATGTCTTCATTACTAAAAAACTTTGTAAATCAAGTCGATTTCGACTCTTATCAAGATTTTAGAGACAATTTCAAAATTTTAACACCAGAAAACTTCAACTTTGCATATGATGTGGTGGATCGCTATGCTAAAGAAAATCCGGAAAAACCCGCACTAGTATGGTGTGATGATAGTGGTCAAGAAAAAACATTTAACTTCGCTGATTTAAAAAAATACAGTGATAAAGCAGCTAATTTCTTTAAAAAGTGTGGAATAAAGAAAGGCGACACCGTAATGTTAACTTTAAAAAGCCGTTATGAATTCTGGTTTTCTATACTGGCACTTCACAAGATTGGAGCCATTACCATACCTGCCACCCACATGCTAAAGGCCGAAGACATTGTATATAGAATTGAAAAGGCCAATATAAAAATGGTGGTCTGTATAGGTGAAAATGGAGTGCCTCAAAGCTTTGATGAAGCAGAAGAAAATTTAAACAGTATTAAACTAGTTAAGGCCATTGTAGGGGACGAAAACAGAGAAGGCTGGCTCAATTTCAAGAAAGAAATAGAAAACTCCTCAGAAGAATTTGAAAGGCCTCAAGGAGAAGAAAATACCAGAAATGACGACATTGGATTAGTTTACTTCTCATCAGGAACAACAGGCCTTCCTAAAATGGTGCAACACGATTTTACCTATCCTCTAGGACATATAATAACTGCCAAGTACTGGCAGAACGTGTGTGAAGATGGATTACACTACACTGTTGCAGATACTGGTTGGGCCAAGGCCATGTGGGGACAGATTTACGGCCAATGGATATCTGGAAGTGCAGTATTTGTGTACGATTATGAAAGATTTGATGCTGGAAACATGTTAGAGAAAGCTGCAAAGTATAAAGTGACAACTTATTGTGCCCCACCAACAATTTACCGGTTCTTAATCAAGGAAGACTTGTCAAAATTCGATTTATCTTCTATAAAATATGTGGTAACCGCAGGAGAACCATTAAATCCAGAAGTATTCAATAAATTCTATGAATTAACTGGTTTAAAACTTATGGAAGGTTTTGGGCAGACCGAATGTGTAGTTTGTCTGGCTAATTTCCCCTGGATGGAACCACACCCTGGATCAATGGGAAAACCCTCTCCAGGATATGACCTTGAACTTTTAGATAAAGAAGGAAATTTAGTAGATATTGGTGAAGAAGGAGAGTTGGTAATGAACACCAGCCAGGGAAAACCAATTGGTCTTTTTGGAGGTTATTATCTAAACCCTGAAAAAACTAGCGAAGTCTGGTATGGGGACCATTATCATACGGGAGATACTGCATGGATGGATGAAGATGATTATTTCTGGTTCATTGGTCGAACCGATGACATGATAAAAAGTTCAGGTTATAGAATTGGGCCTTTTGAAGTAGAAAGTGCGGTTATATCTCACCCATCAGTCCTGGAATGTGCAATAACCGGATATCCTGATCCGGTACGTGGCCAAGTAGTAAAAGCTACCGTGGTACTTACCAAAGGTTATGAAGCATCTGAAGAGCTAAAAAAAGAAATTCAAAATCATGTCAAAAGTGTGACCGCCCCTTATAAATACCCCCGAATTGTGGAATTTGTAGAAGAACTGCCTAAAACCATAAGTGGTAAAATTAGAAGGGTTGAAATTAGAAGTGAAGATCAAAAGTAATTAAAATTCATCAATCATTTTCATTAAAATTTATATTAAAAATATTTTTTTAGGTTTATAAAAATCTAAAATACTGAATTTAAAAAAGAATCTAAATAAAAATAACTGAATTAAAAGATTTATTAAAGATTATTTATAATAAATCAGTTTCAATAGAAGGATTAAAAATGTCTGAGACTGCAAAAAGAAAAGAAGCTTATCCAGTAATAAATATAGATGAATGTAAGGCCTGTGAAAGATGTATAATAGCCTGTCCACGAGAAGTACTTGAAATGAGCCATGATATTAATAAAAGAGGATATCATTATGCATTTTATAAAGGAGAAGGATGTAATGCTTGTGGAAACTGTTATTACACTTGTCCTGAGCCATTAGCTGTGGAAGTGCATATTCCAAAAAGGCAGAGCAAGTCTAAAAGCTTAGAAAAATCAAATGAAGCAATTAATAAGGAGACAGGATAAATGGCCACTCAAATGGTAAAGGGAAATACTGCAGTGATTATAGGAGCCATGTATGCCGGTTGCGATTGTTATTTTGGATATCCTATCACACCCGCCAGTGAAATTTTGCATGAAGCATCAAAATATTTCCCTATGGTTGGGAGAAAATTTGTACAGGCTGAATCAGAAGAAGCTGCCATAAACATGGTTTATGGTGGAGCAGCTGCTGGTCACCGAGTAATGACTGCCTCTTCAGGGCCAGGAATAAGTCTTAAACAAGAAGGAATATCATTCTTAGCTGGAACTGAACTACCTGCAGTTATAGTGAATATAATGAGGGCTGGCCCAGGTTTAGGTAATATTGGGCCCGAACAGGGAGATTATAATCAAATCGTTAAAGGTGGAGGGCATGGTAACTACCAGAACATAGTAGTGGCCCCTAATAGTGTTCAGGAAATGTGTGACCTTACTATAAAAGCCTTTGAGCTGGCAGATAAGTACCTAAATCCAGTAGTAGTTATGGCCGACGGTGTGCTAGGTCAGATGGCAGAACCACTTCACTATCCAGAAAATGCATTTAAACCCACCCTAGATACCTCCCGAGCAGTATGTGGGAATAAAGAAACCATGAACAATCTGGCAACTTCCATATTTCTTGATTTTAATCAATTAGAAGAATTTAACTTCTACCTGCAGGAAAAATATCAGAAAATAAAGGAAAATGAAGTGGAATACGAAGAATATTACACGGAAGATGCAGAAATTGTCCTGGTATCCTATGGAATAAGTAGTAGAATTTGTAGAAGTGCTGTGGAAGTTGCGCGCTCGGAGGGGATAAAAGTCGGACTCTTAAGACCAATTACATTATTCCCATTCCCTGATGAAAGATTAGCTCAGCTGGATAAGGAAAACGGATGTAAATTTGTATCTGTGGAAATGAGCAATGGTCAGATGAGAGAAGACATAAAAATGGCCATTAAATGCCATGATGTGGAACTGCTTAATCGAATGGGTGGAAATCTCATAGAACTGGATGATTTAGTGGCTAAAATAAGAGAAATTGCAGGAGGCATCTAAATGAACCCTAAACCTGCTGATTCAAAAATAAATTCCAATATGGAAGAAATGGAAGAAATGGATGAGAAAATATTAAAAAAACCAGATTCCCTTTATGACGTTTTTGAGCGAAAGGGGGGAAGCGCACCCACCGCAACCCATTACTGTGCCGGATGCGGCCATGGAATTCTGCATAAACTTATTGGAGAGGCCATGGATGAATTAGGCATTCAAGAAAGAGCAGTTATGGTCAGTCCCGTAGGTTGTGCTGTTTTTGCCTATTACTATTTTGACTGTGGAAATGTTCAGGTGGCTCATGGAAGAGCGCCCGCTGTGGGAACCGGTATTTCTAGAGCAGAAGATGATGCCATAGTCATGCTTTATCAAGGAGACGGAGATTTAGCTTCCATAGGTCTGAATGAAACCATACAGGCCGCGAATCGTGGAGAGAAACTGGCAGTTTTCTTTGTAAATAACAGCGTTTATGGGATGACTGGAGGTCAAATGGCCCCTACCACCCTTTTAGGTGAAGTGACAGTAACTTGTCCTCAAGGAAGAGATCCCATTTATACCGGATATCCTCTACACATGTGTGAGCTTTTAGATAATCTTCAAGCCCCAGTATATATTGAAAGAGTCTCAGTTTCAGATATTAAGCATATACGAAAAGCAAAAACTGCAGTTAAAAAAGCACTGGAAATTCAAAGAGATGGTAAAGGCTATGCCTTTGTAGAAGTCTTAT
>JAHFBZ010000125.1:1455-3807 GCA_023249725.1 Methanobacteriaceae archaeon | reverse complement strand
TGGATTTTTTTGACATAATCTCGTTCTATAGGAAACAATGGGATGTCAGTTTCCAGATACATTCTGCTGGAGGTAGGTAGCGGCCTTAAGAATTCAGAATTACCGTCTGGAAGGGCTTTTCGGGTTTCTTCAACAACACCTTTCAGGGCCATTTTAGCCCTTCTTTGCACTTCTTCTAAAGCAGCAATAGCAATATCTTTTTCATGGGCCACGATAATTACTGCATCATCCACATCTGCATGAGTAAACTCTCGCAGTTTAATAACTTCTTCCTTGGTGATTCCATATGCTGGAAGCTCATCGGTATGGAATATGCCTGAAACTCCTAATTTTTTAGCATAACTTGAAAATTCTGTTCCGAGTCTCCTTCCAGGTTGGAGTTCCATTCCCACTAGGCCATTGAATCCTTCCAGCTTTATGGCAATTACACTTGGTGCGCTGGCAATGATTTTGGAAGTAGTATCCTTGAATAATTCATTAATATCATATCTGGTGTCTGGAACATTAGCACTGCGCTTTTTAAGTTCTTCTCTTATTTCCACTAGTTTTATCTGGCGCTTAACTTCTCTTTCCACCATTTCCGGCATTAAATCCAGGTCCTGAACACCTTTTATTTCTACTCGAGCCCCTTCTTTAATGGAAATATTCAAGTCTTGCCTGATAGTTCCCAGGCCTCTTTTTACCCTAGTACTTCTTAAAACCTGCCCTAACTGGTAGGCCACTTCTTTGACCTGGTCTGGGTGGTGGATGGATGGGTCAGTGGTAATCTCTACTAAAGGAATTCCTAAACGGTCTAATCTGAATGTTACACCGTTTTTTGTGGTTTCAATTCTTCGGGCAGCATCTTCTTCCAGACAGAGGTTTTCTATTTTTACTTTTCCATAGGGTGTTTCTAGAAAACCGTCAGTGGCCACCAGCCCTGTTCTTTGAAATCCTCCGGTGTTACTACCATCAATCACCTGTTTTCTCATAGTATGGAATTCATCCACAATTCTCATATTTAAAAGCGAGGCAATAATGGAGGCCAGCTCCAATGCTTCTTCATTTAGTGGATGAGGTGGCTCCTCATCAGCTTCTACTAGGCAAGTCTCATGGGAATAAGCCTGATATTTGAATCTCAACTTCCGACGGGCCTCTTCAAAGGCAGCCCGGTCAATTTTTCCTAGTTCACTTTGTGTGGGTCTTAAATTCCGAAATATCTCGTATTCTGATTCTTTATCAGTTAAATTGCAACTGCAGGGGCAAAATAGTTTGCTTTCACTGTCTAGCTGTTGATGTATTTCTAACCCCATTTTAAGTCCAAGTTTGTCCCAGTCCATTTTTTCACCCAATAATAAATTTAAATTATTTATTGTAATAATTAACTTGAATTTTTAATGTATTGAATCAATATCTTGTAATTTGTATTTTTAATGTATTTTTTAAATCAGTATCTAAATAAGAAAATAATCCAGAGAAGATTTTTCTTCCATTTCTCCAGCAATATTAGTATTCATAATTTTCTTAACTTCATTTAAATTGTCACTTTGACCTAAAGCCCAGACCAATTTAACATAAGCAGTCTCGGGTAACATATCTTCTCCGGAAATAAGCCCGGCATTTATGAGTCTTCGCCCGGTACTGTAAACATTCATGTTTATTTTTCCATAGAAGCACTGGGAGGTCATTACTACTGGGACCTGTTCGTCAGTAGCCCTTTCCAGTGCAGGAATTAAGTAATCTGGGCAGTGCCCTAATCCAGTCCCTTCTAATAAAATACCTTTGTATCCTTTATCTAAATGGTAATCAATGATATCGCCTTGTATCCCTGGGAAACTTTTTATAAGTGCTACTTTAGGTTCAATATCATCATTAATTTTTAATTCTACTTCTCCCCTCTTTTTATAGGATTTTTTAGGGTCAATTTGTAATTTTCTATTTTTTATTTCACCCAGAGGTGTTGTATTTATACTGCGGAAGGTATCTCTACGAGTAGTATGCATTTTTCGCACTTTTGTTCCTCGATGTAGATAACAGATAGAGTCATCATGAGTAGCATGCATGCAAACCATAACTTCAGCTAAATCTGACTTGGCGGCAGCTACAGAATTAAGAAGATTTAAAAAAGCATCGGTGGATGGCCTATCAGAGCTTCGCTGAGCACCAGTAACCACAATAGGTACAGGAGTCTCCAGGATAAAACTCAAAGCTGCGGACGTGTAATGCATAGTATCTGTACCATGGGCCACTACTACACCATCAGCACCGTCATTTATCTCATCAGCAATAGAATTCGCAGATTTAACCCAGTATTCTGGCTTCATATTTTCACTCAGAATATTAAAAATGGCCTTTCCATTAATGTTGGCTTGA
>JAHFBZ010000125.1:0-1445 GCA_023249725.1 Methanobacteriaceae archaeon | reverse complement strand
TGGCACGCAAAAGATCATCAGCACTGAAAGCAGGGTGAACTGCTCCAGTTTTATAGTCAATTATGGATGCTACAGTTCCACCCGTAGAAATAATGGAAATGTTAGGATTTTCAGGATTTTCTTTGATTTCCAGTGGAGGTAATTCTATTTTTGGCTGCTCACCTTTAGAAATTATTTCGACTTTAGCATCGGAAATATTCACTCCCACATTATAACCACTGTCCATTTTTAAAACCAGATGCTGGTCATCAGTATCTTTTGCCCGGTCAAGCAACATACCTTTGTAAGCTATTTCTGGTTTAATAACTGTTATGAAATCTCCAACAGAGATTTTTAATGATTCTAATAATTCTTTAGCTAATCCTTGATAATTCATTAAGATTCCTCTTTTATTTCCTTAAAATACCATCTCTAAGATTTTAGTAATCTGATAAATAAATATTGAAATTATCTTTAAGTGAAATATCTGTAATCTTTTTTATAACCTTTTTTATTAGGATATGAGATATGATAAAAAAATTCTAAATGTTAATATAATATTTAATTTAAATCGTAATAACTTAGGCTAGTGATTATAATAAGTTAAAAATTAGATTTTATACTTATTTTTTCTATAGTTTATATTAATCAAATAATAAAAATAAAAAATTAGAAAATAATTCTGATACAATAGACAAAACATTAACCAGCTAATATATCAAAATTATTCCAATTTAATGTTTTCTTCAGCCCATTTGGCTCCGGCTTCCAGTATTTCCAGATTTATATCTACCAATTTTGGTTTTCCTGAGAATGTGTGGGCCACAGCCGCTTTAAATGATTCTTTATCTAGTTCCGTGTATCCTAAATGCATCAGAACTCCCAACATAATGGTATTGGCTGCTCTTTTAACTCCCATACTTTTAGCTATTCTCATAGCGGGCACTGGAATTGTTTTAACACCTTTTGAGCCTTCATATTCTCCAGATGCTGAGTCATAGATTATGGTTCCTCCCGGGAGTATATCTGGCCCAAATTCGTCCAGTGATGGCTTATTAAAGGCTACCATTATTTCATTCCTTTTAACTGCCGGTGAACCAATAATCTCACCGGAAATAACCACCACGCAGCTGGATGTTCCACCTCTTTGTTCTGGTCCATAAGAAGGATACCAGGAAACATGGCGCTGTTCAGTACAGGCGGCCTGGGCTAAGGTAAGGCCCATACTTAAAACACCTTGTCCTCCAAATCCTGCTATTTTAATAAACTTCTCTTTGAATTCAGGATCATCAACTGGATCCGGGTTACTGTCCTCAGCCAGATGGAAGATTTCATCCAGTGAGTCCTTTGAAAAGTCACTTTCATCCCGGTTTAGTGGAATTGCTTCTTTGCTTTTGTCCCGGAATTTATTTAGAGGAAACTCTTTTTCCATTTCTTCATTTATGAATTTCTCAGCAGCAACAGCG
>JAHFBZ010000065.1 GCA_023249725.1 Methanobacteriaceae archaeon | reverse complement strand
ATATTCTAACATTAATAATTATACTTGGTTTAAGCTTTTTTACTTTACTTTTCTCTTTTGTCAGCCCATTACTGATAAAGGCCCTGGTTGATAACGTTTTTATTGGAAGAGAACGGGGTTTATTCCCTTATATCGTCATGGGCATTATTTTAATGTATTTGGTATCTTCAGTTTCTAACTACTTTAATAGCTTTGTAACAGGTAAACTACAATTAGTTTTACTAAAAGATGTTTCTGAAAACTGCTTTGAAGCTGTTCAGAATGCTTCACTGAAAAGTTCCAGTGCATTTAAAGTTGGAGATTTAATTACTCGTATTATAAGCAACACACAAATTGCCATTAACGTCCCAGTACGCCTTATTCCCCAACTTTTTATGAGTATTGTGGGCATTTTTGTTCCTTTTGCTATAATGTTTTCTTTAAATGCTCAACTGGCATTGATAGTCATGAGTCCTGTAATTTTGTTTGTATTATCCTCCAAATTTTTTGGAAAAAGAATGGAAATAATTCAAAAATCATTTTTAGAAATTAATGCATCGGCCTATTCGTTCTTAAAGGAAAATTTAGCTATTATTCCCATTATTAAAGTTTTCAATCTTGAAAAATGGTCTCAAAATAGATTTAAAAATCAAATGGATGACTATTTTGATATTTCTCTTAACTACACCAAGACTTCATCCTTAAACTCGTCTTTAGCATCTCTTATTTTTGCAGTTCCCACAGTTTTACTAATTATTTTTGGTGGACACATGGTTATTGATGGTAATTTAAGTCTAGGATCATTTACAGCTTTCATTTCATATGTGTCTCTATTTTTCTCACCAATTTCTCAACTTTCCACACTTTGGACATCCTATAAAAGTGCTCTACCTGCCTTTGATAGAGTAAAAGAATTGTTTGACATGGAATCTGATGATAATGGATCCTATGAGCTAAAAATTACAAATGGAGAAATAAAATTAGAGAATGTTTCCTTTTCTTATGATAATAGGCCTATTATTAATGATTTCAATGCTACCTTGGTCAAAGGGTTGAATTACATTGTGGGCGACAATGGAACCGGAAAAAGTACCATTCTCAAATTAATCTGCTCACTTTACCTTATGGATGGTGGAAATATCGAAATTGATGGGCAGAACATTCAAGAAATAAAAAAAGAATCTTTAATCCATAATATTTCCATGATATTCTCAGACCCATTTCTATTTGATGGTTCTATTTATGATAACATTAAAATAGGTAATTTAGGAGCATCTAAAGAGGAAATTATCCAGGTTGCAAAAATGGTTAAAATTCACGATTTTATTGAAAAAACATCTGAAGGATATAATACTCAAGTAGGAGAAGATGGTATGTCCCTTTCCAGCGGAGAAAAACAGAAAATTGCACTGGCCCGGGCAGTTTTAAAGGATTCACCCATTATTCTTTTGGATGAAGTAACTAAATCCATAGATGCTGATTCCAGAGAGGCCATTAATGAAGTCATTAATTCCCTAAAAAATGAAAAAACAATGGTTATTGTGACCCATAATGCCCATGAAATCCATGAAGAAGGTCAAGTTGTATATATGGAAAAATAAAATTATTGAATAATTTATTGAATTTCAGATTATGAACATTTTAATCTGAAATGAATTATTTTATCTCTCCATTAATGGAAATAGTATAATCCTTGATGATTATGTTCTTCTGGACTTTTTCCAGTGCTCTTTTAACTATAACTTCAATTCCTGAACAGCATGGAACTTCCATATGTACAATAGATATGGATTTTATATCCTGGGTTTCAAAGATCGCTGATAATTTATCAACGTAATCATCTATGGTTTTATCCAGTTTAGGACAGAAAATAATCAGAACTTTATCTTTTAAGAATTTCTGGTGGAAATTTGGATAAGCAAATGGCACACAATCTGCGACAATTAATAAATCCGCATTCTTTAAGTAAGGTGCATGGGGATGTAAAAGTTGCAGTTGTATGGGCCAATTTCTTAGCTCAGCACTTAGAATAGTTGATTCACTTTTATCACTTCCAGAACTATTTGAACAAATTTCTTGCGTCATGGATCCCGGACAGCCACAGGCCAAGGGTTTTTCTTCATAAACTGGGACACCAATATTTCTTTCCTTTAAAAAATCAATAGCTTCATTTAGAAATTTATCTTCGCCGTGTTCCTGTAGGTGTTGTAAATGGGCTTTTATAATATTGTCTCCACCTTTGACAATATTTTCCATGGTTTTAGACTCATTATAGGGAACTGCTTCGCTTTGTTCGATTTCAATAGCACCCTGAGGGCATGTTCCAATACAGGCCCCTAAACCATCACAGAAAAGGTCGCTTATAAGTCTGGCCTTACCATCAATTACTTGCAAAGCTCCTTCTGGGCATCCGGTGACACAGTCGCCACATCCAGTACATTTTTCTTCATTAATTTTGATAATATCCCTTTTCATAGTATCCCTGTGTTTGACTTTAATTATCAATTAATTTTAATTAAATCTAAACATCTTATAATTTAATATAATTTAATTTTTTATGTTTAAAATAATTTAAGCATTAAATTTCAAATAAATCACCTAAAACGGCTTTTTTATCAGTTTTTACTAATTGTGGAATTTTACCAATAGTCCCTGCATTTTCCCCTACAACGACCATTACTCCTCTAAATTGCTCTTTAAAATCATCAGACCTATCCAGGCAATTTTGAACTGCATCATGATCATTGATTCCTTGGGCAGCATTGGCAATAGATGTGGCCAGAGCATCTGCAGTACTGGCATCGGAAGCAAATACCGTCACTGAATCGGACCTTCCAAAACTAATGGAATGGCCTACAGTTCCTGAAGAAGTGCATATCCCCATAGGTGTTTTTTTAGACTTGATTTTAAATCCAATGCTTCCTGAAAGGGATGATGTTCCAGCATAAAGGCCAGTATTAATATCTTTATTTACTTTAAGGGCAATATCTCCCCCATTATCAATAATACTATAATTTGATCCTTTTTCTAATAAAAAAGAAAGTGAAAGCTGGGAAATGGTTCCGGCCACTGCAGCCATAGGTCCTACTTCTGCTTTTCTACCTGCGCGAGCCATTAATTTCACAACTAAAGGCCCATCATTAATTATTAGTGGTTCGAGTGATGTCAAAAATTCAGGATTTCTGTGAGAGAAGTTTATAATTTCCATTCTTTGTTTTAAAATAAATCCAGAAAGCTGGTGATTATTTAAGTCAGTTACCAGGTTTATCTGGGTTTCCTGAATGTTTATTTTTTCTCTGAACATTATTTTCACTTTTAATATTGCTAGAATTTCTAAAACGATTCTTTGTTTTTATTTATAATTTTCATTAATTTTTTTCCTAATTATAAATTAATTCCTATTTTATATTCCTATTATTCTATATATTTTATATATTCAATTATTTGTTCAATCATTTGAATATTAATATCCAGTTATTACATTAAAATGTTTTATTAAAAACTCTATTTTAATATTAAGGAGATATAATAAGTTTTATAAAGATATAAATCATATAAAAATAAATTTATTAAAGATAATTTGAAGTTTTAAAATTTGAGTTTTTAATATTCTAAAAATCTAAGAAATAAGTTATTTAAGATATTTTTCATAATTAAAGTGATACAATGTTTGGTAGAAGTAGAAAATCTTATCACGCCGGGGAGAGAGTTCTTTCAAGATGCAGACCCAGGATATTCTTGCATAGTAAATCTGCAATTATTAAAATAATTTTTTTCCTGATTTTAGTATACTTCTTTAGGCCAATTGTAAACTTAGCAGTAATCATACAAAATGAAATAATTAACACGGTTAAGGTACCTTTAGTTGAAACTACAGTCATAATGCTGTTTGGTATAATGTTCTTACTCATTTTATGGGCCATTATGGACATTGTGTCATGGAAATATACTGAATATCAACTCACCACTCTAAGAATTGTTACTAAGAGAGGAATATTCAGTAAAAAAAGAGCTTATGTTTATTACGATAAAATCGAGGATATTAGTATTTACCAAAGTTTCTTTGAGAGAATGCTTTCTTCAGGTGATATTGAAGTATTTAGTGGCCATGAGAATACCCATGTAGTCCTGACTAATGTTCCTCACCCAGAAATTCTTGAAGATAAGATAAATCAGATCATGGAAGGTGATTGGAAGTCTTTCAGATCGAAAAACAGCCGTAAGAATTACTATAATCCTGAAAAAAGTTTTAAGAAAAAACTATCCTTTAGTGATCCAGAATTCTGGGAAACTGAAAAAAGTTCAGATAAGCCTGAAATAAAACCTGTACAAAAAGAAGATGAAAATTCACCTAAAAAGGAAAAACATGTTATGGAAAGACATGCTGAAAGATTTAAAAGAAGATGAATACTTAATTCTATTTTTATATAAATAGATTAAGATTTTATTCATTAATTCAAAAAATTTAAATTATAAAATTTAAATTATAAAAAAGGTTTTCATTGCTAATTAGCATATATTTTATTATCTATAGTTTCATACTAATACTAATACTAAAATTTTATTTAGAGATTGCATTGAGTTTAACCATAGATTCTATTCTTCATATTTTAAATATAAGACTTGAATATTTATCCAATAAACAAATTGTTAATTAAAAAGAATTCCATCTAATAGTTCACAATATAAATAGTTACAATATAATTTTATAGTTGATAATTTCAATGGATTTTTTAATGTTATTTAAATAATATCTGGAAAAGATAAAATGAGTGATTATGATATTTTAGTAGTTGGGGCAGGTCCGGCAGGATCTACTTTTGCCAGGTACATGGCTGAAAAAGGTTATAAAGTAGGTATTCTTGAAAAGAAGAAAGAGGTTGGTTTACCTTTACAGTGTGCTGGCCTTTTAGGAAAAAAAATAAAAAATTTAAATACTCTTCCTGAAGAATTCATTTTAAATGAGGTTAATGGAGCTTATCTTCACTCACCTTCAGATCACATTATGCGGGTATCTAAAAAAGATACGCAGGCCTATGTTTTAGATAGGGTTGGATATGACAAGTATTTAGCAGAAATAGCTGCTGGCGAGGGCGCTGAAATATTATTAAAGCATAATGTAAAGTCTGTTAATTCTGAAATGGGAACTGTTAAACTGGCTAACCAGGGTCAAAAAGAGATATCTGCTAGGGTTATTGTTGGTGCTGACGGCCATTCATCTTCAATTTCCAATTCTTTTAATAAAAGCTCTAATACTGTTAAAGCTTCACAATATTTGGTCGAAACTTCAAAACCACTGGAAACTGATTTTGTTAACCTTCATGTGAATTCTGCATTGTCACCAGGATTCATATGGTCCATTCCTTTATCTGAAAATCAGGCCAGAATTGGATTATTTGGCGATCACGATTATCTGTCTCTAAAACAGATTTTATCAAAATTTATGCAATCTCAAAATTATTTAAATGATATAAAAATTTTAAAGAAATATCATGGAGAGATACCAGTCTTTGATTCTAAAAAAGCTCTGGTAAATAAAAAAGCTCTTCTTTTAGGTGACGCTGCATCTCAGGTAAAACCAACTACGGGTGGTGGTTTGCTTATTGGATTTGCCTGTGCTAAAATTGCGGCAGATGTGGTTACTAAAGCTTTGGATGAGGATAAAACTTCCATTTTAAAAGAATATGAAATTCAATACCGGAAAGAATTTGAAAAAGAGCTTAAAACTCAGCTAATGGTCCAAAAAACTTTTGAATTACTGAGTGACAAAGATCTGGATGAAATGTTTATTAAACTAAAAGAAAAGGGTGCAGAAGATATTATTTCAACATATGGGGACATGGACTCACAGTCGCCTCTGGTGAAAGAACTTTTAAAGAGGGGATTGATCTTTTCTGTGCTACCTAAGGTTTTATACAGGAGTGTGTCCCAAATATGGAAATTTTTCTAATTTTATCACGAGAACATGAAACATTACCTTTAGCTGAGCTCAGGGCTATTTTAGATGCTGAAAATATTGACTATGATTTAAAAGAGGTCGTAATGGGTGTTGTAAAGCTTAAAACGGATAATGAGGATGCTGCAGACATTATCGCCAAAAGAATTGCATATGGTCATGAAATTTGCAGCTTAATTAAAGATACGGATATAGATAACTTGGAAAATGATATTTTATCAATTGATTGGAAAGAAATTATTGATGAAAATTTTGCTTTACGGGTTAAAAAGATAGAATCTCTGGAAAATGATTCTCAAATAATGGAAAAAAAATTCGGAGCTTTAATTAAAGCCCAGGCCGGTGAAAAAATTAAGGTAAAACTGGAAAAACCCCAAACATTTATTAGAGTACTGGTTACTGGATCGCGCGTTTTAATTGGAAAAAGGGAAACAAAAATAGATAAAAAACACTTCTTTAACCTTAAACCTCATAAAAGGCCTTTTTTTTACCCGGGATCCATGAGTCCTAAGCTGGCTCGGTGTATGATTAATTTATCCAGGGCAAAAGCCGGAGATTTATTACTAGATCCCTTTTGTGGGACTGGAGGAATCCTCATTGAGGCGGGAATTATAGGAACTCGTATATTAGGCACGGATATTGATGAAAAAATGGTGAAAGGAGCTGCCAAAAACCTTGAATATTGTGGGGCCAAGGATTTCCATATTTTTCAAGCAGATGCTCGAAAATTGGATCTGGAAGAAAAAGTTAATGCTGTGGTAACTGATCCTCCATATGGTATTTCTGCTTCAACTGCCGGTGAAGAGAGCAGTACCATTTTCAGGGACTTTTTAAAATCAATAAGTAACAATTTACTGGAAAATGGCCTGATTTGTCTGGCCAGCCCACACTATGTGAGTGTTAATGACCTAATTCAAGGCACTGAGTTTAAAATATTGGAAAGGCATGAAATTAGGATGCATAAAAGCCTAACTCGTGTGATTTCTGTTCTGGGAAGAGCAGGATAAACCATCTTTTTATTAACATCTTTTATAATTCAATTATATTTTTGAATTATGGCAAGAATCAAGGCATAATAAAATTCTTTATTAAATATCTATTAATAATCTCATTTGTCAATCCATTAATATTGTAAAATATAATAGGATTGAATGCACATATTAAAATGATATCAATTTAAATGGATAAAATAATTATTAATCATTAAAATATCTTTATTATACTTAAAACAGATTCAATATTACTAAATTAAGAAGGGGATATAATTGAAGGTCAATGTACTAGATACAACACTTAGAGATGGAGAACAGACTCCTGGGGTTTCATTAACTCCTGATGAAAAACTAAGAATAGCTTTAAAGCTGGATTCTATGGGAGTTAATATTATTGAGGCTGGCTCGGCCATAACTTCTCCTGGTGAAAAATTAGGAATAAAAAAAATTACCAGTGAGGGCCTTTCCGCTGAAATCTGCAGTTTTGCCCGTGCTGTAAAAGTGGATATTGATGCTGCTCTGGAATGTGACGTGGATAGTGTGCATCTGGTAGTTCCTACTTCTGATCTTCATATCGAACATAAACTTCGTAAAACTCGAGAAGAAGTCCTGGAGCAGGCCATAGAATCTACCCAATATGCGGTGGATCATGGGCTTCTGGTAGAACTTTCTGCAGAGGATTCCACCAGAAGTGACATGGAATTTTTAACTAAAATCTTTGAAGAAGGAATTAAAACAGGCGCAAAGCGAATCTGTGCCTGTGACACTGTGGGAATGTTAACTCCTGAAAAATCAACGGAATTTTATGGCCAGCTGAGCCAAATTGGGGCACCTTTAAGTGTGCACTGCCACAATGACTTTGGTCTGGCTGTGGCCAATTCACTATCTGCCCTCAGGGCAGGTGCAACTGAAGTTCATGCTACCATTAATGGTATTGGGGAGCGGGCAGGAAATGCTTCCCTGGAAGAGATATCCGTGGCTTTATATTCCTTATACGATGTAAAAACGGATATAAATATTCAGATGCTCTATGAAACCTCTCGAATGGTTGCCCGTCTCACTGGTGTTTATCTGCAGCCTAATAAGGCCATTGTAGGGGAAAATGCATTTGCTCATGAATCTGGAATACATGCGGATGGAGTAATTAAGAAAGCTGAAACTTATGAACCTATTACTCCAGAACTGGTAGGACATCAACGTAGATTTGTAATGGGGAAACACATCGGTACCAAACTTCTACAAAAACGTGTGGATGAGCTAGGATTAAAGGTAAACCAGGATCAATTAATGCAAATATTCAATCGGGTTAAATCTTTAGGAGATATGGGTAAATGTGTCACTGATGTCGATTTACAGGCCATAACTGAGGATGTAATGGGTATTGTTCAGGAAAAAGTGGTTGATTTAGAAGAAGTTACCATCGTCTCAGGTAATAAAGTAATCCCTACAGCATCAGTTAAGCTCAAAATTAATGATAAGGATATTTTAGAAGCTGGAGTAGGATTGGGCCCTGTGGATGCAGCAATAGTGGCTATAAAGAAAAGTATCTCTGATTTTGCTGACATTGAACTGGAAGAATATCACGTAGATGCTATCACGGGAGGTACTGATGCGCTTATTGATGTGGTGGTAAAGCTAAGACATGAAGATAAGCTTATAAGTGCTCGAAGTACTCACCCAGATATTATCATGGCCAGTGTAGAAGCTTATATAAGTGGAGTAAATAGACTTTTAGCAGATAAAAAGGAAAGAGAAGCTTTAGAATAATTTTTATTTAATAGGTGTAAATAAAAATTGAATATTCATGATTTTGAATTATTTATTCTAAAACTTCTAAATTTTATTAATATTCTTTTATTGGTGTATCTAAAATTATTTCAAATAATAAATAAATAAATAAATAAATATCAAATAATTTATAAACTAGGACATTCCTGTGATTTCATGATTTTAAATGATAATATTCCTCAAATTAAGGTTGTAGGATTCAAATCCGAAATTAAAGATGTAGCTACAACTTTAAAATTAATTAATGAATTAAATGATAATGATTCTAATTTTACAGTTCAACTTTTAGATGCTCGAGGTATAGCTGGTGAAAAACACATTTTAAATGCTACTATTCATGCTATCAATGCTTTTAAAAGAAAAAACAACATAGCAAAAGATTTAGGAATGGAAATATGTCTTCGTGCATCTGCTCAACGCCAAATTTCACGGGCCATAGAAATTCTAGGACTTAAAGTGGGGCCCATGGATATTTGTGCTGTTTTAGTGGGCTGCAATTCTGATGAATCTGATGAATCTAATGGGCCTAATGGATGTGGTTCTTTTACTGATATTGACCAGAGTATTGAAAATAAATTAAATGGGATGTTTACTCGGGATGATAGTGTATTAGAATCAAATGAACAAGTTCTTAAGGAAATTTATAATATTGAAAATGAAGAAATGGAAGTTTTGGGAAGTGTCACCTACACACTCATAGAAAGAACTACCATTTTAATTTTGGATGCATAGGATATTCATTATTACTTGTGTTAAATACTGTAGTTTCAACATGTTCCTTAATTTCTGAAAGGTTTTCTTTGTTTAAACAATCAGTATCCAGATTCTTAATTTCTATACAAACAGCTTTTTCCATCAGACGATCATAAATGGGACAAGTTGTTATAATACTACGACCCTCAAGGTTTATTTTTTCTCTTAGAATTCTGGAATGGGCTTTTGGATCACTTGATGGTACAATTACATTAATTCCTCTTTTATCTTCATGAAAAGTATTTTGAATATTCTTTTTAAGAATTTTACAAGCATGCATAGTTTCAAATAGATTAAAAGGAGCCTTCTTTATTTCTGTGGAAATTCCTGTGGCAGTAATTGGATCAGCTCTAAGTGTTTTCAAAAGAAAACGAGAATTATCCAAAATTTTCTTTTCATTGGTGGAAATAAAGCCTCCATTACCTACATTAACGATTTTAGGAGAGCCTGTAGATGCTATTATAATATGGGCATGATCACCATTGCAGAGTCTTTTTTCAGGATCCCCTACACTGCCTGAAGCGTCTTCCACTAAAATGATGTTATTTTCACAACAAACTTCAAATAATTCTTTAGCTGGTTGTTCTGCGGTGTATCCTGCAAAACTAGTAATAAAAAGAGCAGAAGGAAGTACGGGTAGCTGTTTTAAGTATTCTTCCAGCAAATCGGGGTAAATTATTCCCTTTTCAGTGGGGATAAAATAAACTTCTCTTTTTAGAAATTCAGCGATTTTTTTCAAGCCACTCCATCCTCCCTGATCTGGAAGAATAAATGGACCTTTTAGAGCATTCATAACACTTATAATGGCAGAATTGCCACTGTTAACTAATTTAACCTGATCATGTCCAGTCAGTTCTTTTATTTTTTCTTCTGCGGATTTAATTTCGGGATTAATTCCTCTTCCAGTAAATGGATTTAAAGCAGCATGACTCATGGCCTTTTGAGTTTCAATAGTGGGTTTTTTGAAGATCAGTTTCAATATTATCCTTCCTTAAGTCGTTATTTTCTCTAAATCTATATTTAATAAATCTTTTTATTAAAATTTTAAATTCACTAATTAGTTATTTATTTCATCTTTATAAGATTCCATCTTAATTCTAATCTAATGGCCATTATAAATTTAATATTATTTTTAAAAAATACTATTTCTTTAAAAAAGCATCCAGGGTGGTTTGTCTAGACTGTAAAATATCTTTTAAAAGATCGCTTTTTCTAATGAATTTACTTATAGGGATTTTTAATTTGCTGCCAACATAAGCTAAAGAAGATTTCAAATCTTCAAATTCTTTATATGGTTGTTCCATAGCATATTTAACATTTTCTCTAACATTGAAAACTCCCAGAGGGACATAACCCGAATAAGCTTCCCTTAAAACAATGGTGCCGGCCTGCTTTTGTTCTCGATTAAGGGCATCCAGCACTCCCATTTTACAAGTGTAATAGCATCCTCCCACACGAGAATATTCTTTTTTACCGGAATTGGTCTCATAATCAGAGAAAATAAGCTCTTCTTTACCTAAAACCCTTATAAATGCTTCCATCCATTCGTATTGCCACTCAGTTGGTATTAAAATAACAGCATAATAATTATTCAGACTGGAAAATTCATAAACACGGTGGGTGCCAATAATTTCATAGTTTCGTACTCTTTTAAGCAAATCATCGGCCAGTGTACTATCACAAGCAGTTATAGACCATCGGGTGGGTACCAATTTTCTTCGCTTCCCGGTACCAATGGCTCCTACTGAAAATGCCTTTTGAACATTCGAAAATGGAACACCTTTGTTGTGTAGATCTGTTAGAGCATCTCGAGCTCTTAAATCGCTGTCATAAAAAACTTTTTCCAGTTCCCGATCCCATTTGACAGCATCTATGTCAAATTTTTCTATCAGTGCACTGGGCCCATGTGGGGTTGTTTCTTCACTAAAAGATAATCCTCTGGGTCTTTTATTGAAAGTAGCTTCACTGTCAATAGATGTAGATGATAAAGAAATTTCTTGTAGTTTTTCAACAAATGAATTATTAATATCATCAATACTCACTGTTTGCTTTCCACGCACCAATGATAAACGGTAACCAATTATATCTTCCTGAGTCTTTTCACCGGGAATCCATGATTCTGGAGAATCCATTATGGCGGTATCTCCCTGCATGGGAACCATCATCGGTCCGGCATAAACTTTGGGATAATTCCAGCTTCCAATAAAAACAGACGGTGGTGTACTTCCATCTAATTCCTGGCCAATTTTAATGGATTTCATTTTCATATTGGCCGTTAATTTTTGAAGATAAGCATTTTTACTTCTAATCATGTCTTTAAAACCTTCATTAATTTAGAATTTTAATTAGCTGAAATATTAAATAGAATAAATTATTTTTAAATGGGTTTTCATATCTCTTTATATTTCTTTACGAGGAAAAAACTTTAAGGAAGCTGAATTCATGCAGTAACGCTTGAAGGTAGGTTTTGGACCATCATCAAAGACGTGTCCCAGATGAGCATCGCAGCGGGCACATAAAACCTCATTTCTAACCATGAAAAGACTTTTGTCTGTGATGAAATTTACATTTTCAATAGCAATGGCATCCCAGAAGCTGGGCCAACCAGTTCCTGAATCGAACTTGGTCTTGGAATCAAATAAATCGGTTCCACAACAAACGCACTGGTAGATACCATCTTCATGGTGGTCATGATATTTGCCGGTGAAGGCCAGCTCAGTACCTTTCTTTCGAGCTACTTTATATGCTTCACTATTAAGAATAGATTTCCACTCTTCATCACTTTTTTGGATATGATCTACTAGCTCTACCTTATCTTTTTTAAAAAAATAGATTGGTATTTTTTTATTTCCATTTTTAGATTTTTCAGAAGACATAATTCTAATATTAAATATGGTTTTAATTTTATATATTTTTAAGGATTATCACAAACTGTTTTATGAAAATAAAAAATAATTCTTGGGTTATGTTTGTCGGATATTAGTCCTTGATTGGATTGTTTTTATTTATTAATTCTTTTTTTATTAATTGCATATTATTTTAAGTAATCTATAACATTAATTATGTATAATTGATGTAAATTAGTATCATGATTTAATTATAGGTGTTTGAATGAAAACGATTTTATGTTTTGGGGATTCTAATACATGGGGATATAATCCGGTAACTGGTGAACGTCTTGGTCCTGATATACGCTGGCCTGGGGTTTTGAAAAATGAATTAGATGATCTTTACACAGTTATTGAAGAGGGATTGAATGGACGCACCACTCTTTGGGATGATCCATTACATGGGGGATTTAAAAATGGAAAAGAATATTTGATTCCATGTTTAGCCACTCATAAACCACTGGACCTAGTTATCTTATTTTTAGGGACTAATGATCTTAAATCTCGATTCTCATTAACTGCTTCTGAAATTACCAACGGAATTAGAGTTTTACTGGATTTAATTGTTAAAAGCGGTTCTGGAATAGATGAAAATCCTCCAAAAATACTTTTAGTATCTCCACCATTGATGGGTGAATTATCTCCTTCTTCCAGATTTTCAGAGGAATTTGAAGGATCTAATGAGAAAGCAGAAAAATTAGGGTCTTATTTTAAACAGGCGGCTGAGGAATATAATTGTGAATTTTTAGATTCCTCTAAAGTTGTCCGGGCTAGTGATGTGGATGGTATTCATCTGGAGGCCGATGAACACCTTAAATTAGGCCGGGCTATGAAAAACAAAGTTCTGGAAATACTTTAAAATAATAATTAATATTTCAATTAATTTAGAATAAATTAAAATAAAATTTCAAGCCATTACTTTTTCCAAAAATTCTTCCCAAAGATCCCCGCGTTTTATGGGAACTCCATGGGCCGGACATATCCATTTAAATGATAATTGATCTATTTTTGTAATGGATTCACGTATTAGAGAATCATTCCAGTTCATAAGGGACATCATAGGTTTTATTTTATCTGGTGATGTTCTTAACAAATCACCAGCAAAAAGCACATCTTCAAAAAGAATACATACATGGCCTGGTGTATGTCCGGGTGATGGTATAATTTTCATCTTGTTGAGTATTCCATTTTCAGGGTATGGATTTATCTTTTCAGGTAATTTGGCTTTCATAAATATGGATAATATTTTTTTAATCCCAGGCCGTGATTTTTCACCATAAATATAGGGAATATCTTCTTTAGAGGCCCATACTTTGGCCCCAGTGGCCTTTTCTAATAGGGCCACATTTCCAATGTGGTCTATATCGTGGTGGGTTAGCATGATATGTTTAATATTACTTAATTCCATCTTTAATGATTCTAATTCTTTTAAAAGGGTCTTTCCTTGACGGGGCATTCCAGTATCAATTACTGTGATTTCTTCATCAAAAACAAGATAAGCATAATTCCCTTTTGTTGATTCCAAAGCATGAACTTTTTTAGTTACTTTCATAATATCCAAGACCTTT
>JAHFBZ010000064.1 GCA_023249725.1 Methanobacteriaceae archaeon | reverse complement strand
CTTCCCCAGAGTTGTCCAGAGGTTCCAGGGTAACTGTTGTCAATTAAAGCAACCTTTTCTTCTCCAAATACCAGGTAAACATTGTAAGTTGTTCCACCTAATGTGTATCCATGATAATTTCGGATATCCCAATCCATTACTCCGGTCCAATAGACTCCATCAGCCATTTTTTTTGCGTCTGCTTTCATATTTTACACCTATTAATTTAATTTAATTAGATTGAATTTTTAGTTTAGTACCAGCTATTATAATATATTATTATTATTTCAAAGTATTATATTTTATTAAAACTATTAATTTAAGATAAATCTCTTAATTGATAAATAATGAACTTTAATAATGACTTAATTAATTATTATTCTTACTATTATTCTTACTAAAATTAATTCAAGAGGAATTAAATGGATTTATATTTAAAAGAAACAGGAAAAAATAACCCTGAAACCATTGTATTTCTGCATGGTGGAGCACTGGGTGGGTGGATGTGGGATAAACAGTTGGAAGCGTTTAAAGATTACCATTGTTTAGTTCCAGATCTTCCAGAACATGGTAAAAGTAGCGAAGTAAAACCATTTACTATAAAAAATGCTGCAGAGGATATACTGGATTTAATCCGGAACCAAGCCCATGGGGGAAAGGCCCATGTGGTGGGAATCTCTTTAGGTGCTCAAATTGCAGTGGAAATGTTAAGCAAATCACCGGAACTTATTGACCATGTTTTTATCAGCGGAACTCTTGTTAGAAGAATTCCTGCTACAGATTTTTTGTTAAAACTCTTAACTTATACTATAAAAGCATACATACCTATCAAAAATACTGATTTTTTAATCAAAGCAAATATTAGAAGTTATAATTTTCCAAAAGAGTATTTTAAAACTTTAAAAGAGGCCACGAAGTCTATTTCCTCAGATTCACTTAATAGAATTTTACATGAAAACATGCTTTTTAAAATACCAGAAGGCCTGGAAAAAGCAAATAATCCGGTTCTGATTATTGTAGGTGAAAAAGAATATGGAATTATTAAAGATTCATCCAAAGACATGAATGAAGTACTCCCCAATTCTCAATATTTCATTGCTGCTAATATGGTCCATGCCTGGAATTTAAAAGAGCCTGAATTTTTCAACAGTGTTTTGAGAGCATGGATTACTGATAAAAAACTGCCAGAGGGACTTATTTATGAATAAAATGAAAATAGGATTTATTGGATATGGAAGTATGGGAAGTATGATTTTGAATGGGTTTTTAGATTCGAATTCAATATCTGCTAAGGACATAATAGTATCTAATCGCACAATTTCTAAATTGGATGATTTAAAGGAAAAATATCCTGAAATAGAAATTTCTCTGAAAAATATGGATTTGGCCAAAAAATGTAATCCCATATTTCTTTTTGTAAATACTGGTGAAGTAAAGAATGTATTGGATGAAATAAAAGAACACTTGACTAAAGATACTCATATAATTCATATTTCTGCTGGTTTGATCTTAAAAACAATTGAAAAAAGTTTTTCTTTTAAAATAACACAAATAATTCCCAGCTTAACTTCAGAGCTTAAAGAAGGTGTATCTCTGGTATGTCACAATGGAAAAGTTAATTTATCGGAAAAAAAGTTTGTAGAAATTCTCTTTAGTAGCATTAGTCAGGTAAAAGTTGTGAGAGAAGAAGATTTAGACATTTCAACTGACCTTACTAGCTGTTCCCCAGCTTTCATGGCTTTTATTTTCAGGGAATTTGCAGATATAGGGGCTGCTAGAAGTGAATTAACTGAAAAAGAAGCAGAAGAAATGGTTTTACAGACTTTATTGGGCACAGTTAAACTTTTAACTGAAAAGAAAATGAGTTTTGAAGAAATTATATCTCGGGTGGCCACTAAAGGAGGCATTACTGAAGAAGGAATAAAATCTCTGGAAACTGATCTTCCTTTAGTTTTTGATAAATTATTTCAAAGCACTTTTAATAAACGTGAAAAAATAAAAAGAGATTTAGATCATAAGTATAATGTTTAATGATGAATTATTCAGGAATCCTCAATTTTGTATTCAAATTCCCAGAATGGTTTTCCTTTTGTTTCTTTCTCTTCTAAATGTTCCATTTCATGAGAAACTCCGTAAGCACTTGGTCCTGTAAAGTTTAAAGGATTATTTATCTTTTTAAGTCTAATTTCTGATTCTATAGGGTCCAAAGTAGCTTCTAGAATGTAATCAGCGTTAACTGAAACCTTATACGGTCTTTTAACCATTTCACGTTCCTGTTTATTACTGCATTTCTCTAAACGGTAAACAATACCTTCTTGTGCTAAAATAACTGGATTTAAAAATAAATAAACTCTTTCTAAGGTATAACCTATCTTTTTTTCTTCATCATATTGAGTGAGCTTTTCTTTGATGGACATAACTTTTTTAGAATTTTTATTTAAGCTCCAATCTCCACCAAATCTAATGGAAAAAATAAGGGGTAAAAAAGCATTTTCGGGTAATTCAAGTTCTTTAATAATCTTTTTTTCTTGTAAACTAAATTTTAAAAGCTTTTTTAATTCGGAAGATTCCAAGATATCACCTAAATTTAATAATAGAATTTAATAATTGATTTAATTAATAAAAAACTAAAAATAAAACTTTAGGAATTCAAAAGAACCCCTTTTTTTTTAACTCTTATTATTTAATTATTTCGAATTAAATGCCTCAATTGACCGGTCCACCACATCAATAATTGCTTCAGAAAGACTACCATACTTTTCATCAATTACTATAGGGATGTTATCACAGTAAACAACTTCTAGTCCTGCTTCCAGAGAATCTTTAGTAGCCACATCCACTGCAGCGGCCTTTAACTCAGTGAGCATTACATCTGCTTCATCAATGTATTTTGCAATGTCTTTTTGTAAAAGAGGCCTATTTGAAAGATGAGGCGTAGTTCCCACTACTTTACAACCATATTCCTTTTCTAAATGTTCCACTAAAACGCTTTTAATTGAATCTGGTGCGGTGGTGGCAAATAAAACATTTTTACCCTTCACATCTCCCAATGGTTTTGGCCTAAATACTGTGGAAATAACTTTTGCTGCAGGATTAACTTCTTTCACAAGCTCTTCAACCTGTTTAACTTTTTCAGCACTAGCCATAGGCTCTTCGCACATGGTCAAAACAACTAAATCTGCTAATCCTATTCTAAATGGACCAAAAAAGTTTTCTATATTCATTAGAGGTTGGTTAACTCCTACTAGAACAATATGTTTGTCGGTTTTTACTGGTGGTATGGCTGCTCCACTTCCTTCCATAATTACAAAGTCCGCATCAACTTCATTAGCCAGTTGAGCACCTTTTTTCATATTGGTAATAAAAACGTCCCCTACCATTCCGCCACCACATCGGCGGCACCCAATAGTCAGTATTCTGCTCATTAAAGCATCTTCCCAGTGGTCTGATGCAGCATGTACTCCTTTATTGGATTGTTCCATTAAAAATTGAGGAGTTATTTCAATTTGATCTCCACGAACAATTTCGGGTTCTTCTGGTCCACCACGACCCATAGCAACTACACAGGGATTATATTCTTTTTCATGAATTAACCGTGCAGCATAAGCAGAAACTGCTGTTTTACCAATTCTTTTACCAGTTCCTAGAATCTTTAAAGAAGGTTTTTTCAAAACTTCGTATTCAGTCAATGGTTGGAATTTAAAATCAGGCCCTTCATAAGGGACCCCTAATGATAATATTATTGAAGCGATCTTGAATCTTTGGGAATAGTCAACTACGGGCTCATCTGATAAATCCATTACTACATCTACATCATATTTTTTTACAGACTCTGAAATGAGATCATAAGGAATTTCATTAGTGTGTGGGCCAAAATGAACTGGCCGCCCCATCTTTTTAGAGAAAGACTCTTCACTAGTTTCCCTTAACTTTTCAGTTCCTCCAATAAATACCAGAGCTACAACTTCTAAATGTTCTAAACTATCCAAAGTATCAATTGCTGATTTAGTGACAGGTAGATAATGTTCTCCATCCACTAGACACATCATTTTTTTTATAGCCTTCATATTAAAACTCCTTTTATTAAAAAAAGATAAAAAACAAAGATGAGATAGATTTAATTATTAAATAAATTGTTTTTAACATTATTAAAATTTTTTGGTATTGATTAATAAATTATAAGCTTAGAATATTTAATAAAAAAAATAATAAAATCTAATTAATATTAATTAGTTAAAATAAAGAATAAGATTATTTGGATTTTTAAAAGTTTATTTGCTCCTAAAATTGTATCTTTGAAATAATCCTTTAAATAATCAGTAAAATGGTCTTAAATAAAATTTAGCTATCATTTAAGATAAAACAAGTGTGAACTCCTTTTTAATGCATTTATGGGATCCATTTATTTTGCTAATTGAACCTCAACCTTAATTAATTCTTTTTTAGATCTCTTTGCAAGTTCAGATAATCCATTTACTACATTAGATGGTAAGGTTCCTGAATTCTCTTTTGCTATAATTTCCGAAATTGCGCTTGACAGAACAAAAATTGCGTATTTATGTTCTGCTTTGGTTCGGTGGATATGATGTGGGCTTATATTGAGCGAAATATAATCTTCACACTCGCTTTTTATTTCATAGCCATTTTCCAAATATTTTAAGACATATACCAAAAATTGGTGGAGTTGTATCATTTCATCTTTATACATGGGTACCAGCCTCATCTCCTATTTAAAATTAGAATACGCACCTTATAGATGCTAGCTTTCTTTGAGAACGCTTAGATTAGTATGATTTTGCAGTATGAAATTAAATAATATTGTGATAAAAATTATCTAAATTAAAGATAATATTTAGTGAACATTCTTTTTTTATAATTGACATTAGATAAGGTTTTCCTTACTAAATAATTTCTAATTGATAATACTAATGACTTTTACTTAATCCTTGTTTGTTTCATATAATCTTATCTAGTTTCTAATAACTTGATTTATTATTACCTATTTAAAAAAATGATTTAATAAAATTTAATTTAAAAATAATTACAATTAATTTACATTATTAGACTTATTTTTTACTATAAATAAATTTAATAATGATTCATAATAATCTTAATTAGTATAGTGGTAATTTATATTTTAATAATAATTTATTTTATAAAATCAATTACAAAACTATTCATTAAAAAAGACTTTATTTAATATTAAGTGTTATAACTATAAATTAGTTTATAAAATTGATACAATTTTACTGTGATTATAATGGAAATTATAGAATATAAATGTGAAAATGTTATAGAACTTGTAAAACGTTCTCAAATTGATGTTGATGATGTTTTGATTAGTGTGCAATCCATTATTAATGAAGTAAAGATTCATGGAGATAATGCACTAATTAAATTCACAAAAAAATTTGATGGTGTTAAACTAAAGAATTTCAAGGTTTCTCAAGATGAAATAGAAACTAGTTATCAAAATTTGGAACCTGAAATTATAAATTCGCTGAAAAAAGCTTCTGAAAATATAGAAAAATTTCATCGCTCACAGCTTCCTAAAGAATGGTTCCAAGATGTTGCTCCAGGAATACGTGCTGGACAAATAATAAGGCCCATTGAAAGTGTGGGATGTTATATCCCTGGTGGAAGAGCTGTTTATCCTTCAACTATATTAATGACAGTTATTCCGGCTAAAATAGCTGGTGTGGAAAGAATCGTGTGCTGCACTCCGCCTCAAGCTGATGGTGAAATTGGAGATGCTTTGTTGGTGGCCGCAGATTTAGCTGGTGCTGACGAGATTTATAAAGTGGGCGGTGCTCAAGCCATTGCTGCATTAGCTTATGGGACAGAAGAAATTAAGAAGGTAAACAAAATTGTAGGGCCTGGAAATATTTTTGTAACTGGGGCCAAAAAGCTGGTCTATGGTGAAGTGGATATTGATTTTCCGGCTGGACCTTCTGAAGTTCTAATAATAGCTGATGAGACTGCTAATGCAGATTTTATTGCTTTTGATATTCTGGCTCAGGCTGAACATGATCCAAATGCTTCCTGTGTTCTGGTGACCACTTCCATTGATCTGGCTAATGAAGTACAGAGTATTGTTCTAAAAAACATTAAATATATAGAAAGAAGCAATATTATAAATGAATCTCTGGATAAATATGGCAAAATTATTATAACGAAGTCTACTCAAGAATCTATTGATTTTACCAATGAATATGCAGCAGAACATTTAATTATTATGACTAAAGACCCTGAAGAAACACTTAAATCAGTTAAAAATGCAGGATCAATATTTTTAGGTGAATTAACTCCTGTTTCTGCAGGGGATTATGGTTCTGGAACTAATCATGTTCTTCCTACAGCAGGATGTGCAAAAATGTATTCTGGCCTTTCCACTGAATCTTTTTTAAAGAAACCAACTGTTCAAAGGTTATCTAGGGAAGGTCTTGAGAATTTAAAAGATGTTGTTATTCCTTTAGCTCAATATGAAGGTCTTTTTGCCCATGCAGAATCATTTAAAAAGAGATTAAAATAACTGAATTAAAAATTTTCAAATTTGTTTAATATTCAATATGATAATATTTTAATTTAATAATTTAAATATTATTTAATATTCTAATAATGCTTAAATAAAAAAATAATATTTATTTAATTAATAAATTCAATTTTAGAGGTGTTCAATATTGATGAATTCATTAGGCGATTTAAGAAGAAGTCATTATTCTAAAGAAATTAATCCAGACATGAATGATGAGGAAATCCTGGTTATGGGATGGACTCATGAGATTCGAGATCTGGGTGGAATTATTTTTGTTCTTTTAAGAGACCGTGATGGCTTAGTTCAAATTACTGCTCCCAGCAAAAAGATTGAAACCGATCTTTTTGAAAAACTGCGAAAAATTAAGAAAGAATCTGTAATTGCTGTTAAAGGAAAAGTTCAGGGATCTCCCAAAGCTCCAGGTGGAGTGGAAGTTATTCCTTCGCAATTGTACATATTAAATGAATCTAAACAGCCATTACCTCTGGACCCTACTGAAAAGGTTAGAGCAGAAATTGATACACGTTTGGATTCCAGGTTTTTAGATCTTAGGAAACCATCTATTAGTGCAATTTTCAAAATAAAAAGTACCATGCTCCATTCGGTAAGAGTTTTCCTGGAAAAGAATGGATATTTAGAAATCAACACTCCTAAGTTAGTAGCATCTGCTACTGAGGGCGGAACAGAATTATTCCCTATCACCTATTTTGAGAGGGAAGCATTCCTTGGCCAAAGCCCTCAGCTTTACAAACAGATCATGATGTCTTCGGGTTTTGATCGAGTTTATGAAATAGCTCCTATATTCAGAGCAGAAGAGCATGATACTCTCAGACACTTAAATGAGGTCATTTCCATTGATATAGAATCTTCTTTCATGGATCAGCATGATGTGATGGATGTTCTGGAGAAACTGGTTATTCAGACAATTACTGATGTTACTGAAAACTGTGAAACAGAACTTGAGGTTCTGGGAAGAGATTTGCAGGTTCCAGAAACTCCATTTGAAAAAATCGAGTACGATGACTTGATTGATATGGTCAATTCTAAAGGAGTTCCGATTGAACATGGAGAAGACTTATCCCGAGCGGCAGAAAAAGCTATGGGTGAAATAATGGATGGATATTATTTCATTACAGGATGGCCAACTGAAATTAAACCATTTTATGTCCTACATGAAGAAGAAACTCCTGAAAAGAGCCAGGCCTTTGATTTAATGTATAAAGATCTGGAAATATCTTCTGGTGCTACCAGGGTTCATCAGCATGACCTTTTAGTGGAAAAAATTAAAGGAAAAGGATTAAATCCGGAATCTTTTGAGAGATATCTGGCAGCTTTTGAATATGGGATGCCACCTCATGCTGGATGGGGATTAGGTGCTGAAAGGTTCAATATGACTTTAACTGGCCTTAATAACATTAGAGAAACGGTTTTATTCCCAAGAGATAGAAGAAGGTTAACTCCTTAATTCTATCTTTTTTTAAAAAATTATTTGAATTTTAAGAATTTCAACAATTTTTTTATTTTTATTATTTTTAAATATGAATTTTCAATCTACATAATTGCTGATTAGAACTTAACGGATTTTGAAATATCATGAAAATTAAAAATTCTTCTACAGATGACTCATTTAATGGAAAAAATAGAAATATTATGAGTTATAATGTTGCAGTCATTGGTGGAGGCCCTGCAGGTATAATGGCAGCAATATCTGCTGCAAAAATGTTATCTAAGAGTAGGGGTATTCCTAATAAAAAAATTCATACTAAATCTAAAATTAAAACTAAAAAAAATAATGAATTTCAAGACGTTGTGTTAATTGAGAAAAATGAAACACTGGGCAAAAAACTCCTTTTAACTGGAGGAGGGCGCTGCAATATTACTAATAATTCAGATCTAAAGACTCATATTAATGCTTTTGGAAAAAATAGTTCTTTTTTAAAGCCTTCGCTTTATAATTTCGACAATAAATCTCTGCTGACTTTTTTTAAGGATAAAGGATTGGATTTCAAGGTTGAATCTCATGGAAAAGTCTATCCTGCTGATGATAAATCTTCTTCTGTATTAAAATTACTAGAAGAATATCTCCAAGAATATAATGTAAGACTATTATTGGGTCACAAGGTTAGCAATATTGAAAAAAATGAGGATTATTTTGATATTTCTATGGAAAAATCTTTAAAACCTCAGAAAGCTCCAAATGAATTTCAGAATAATGTTAACCAAAAAAACTTTAATAGAAAAAACTACTTTATTAAATCTTCTAAAGTGATTTTAGCCACAGGAGGCCTATCATATCCCTCAACAGGTTCTACAGGAGATGGAATGGAATTTGCCCAAAATTTAGGCCATAAATTGACTAAATTGAATCCTGGGTTGACACCACTAAAAGTTCAAGAGGAATGGATAAAAGAGTTATCTGGGTTAAAATTTGAAAATATTGGCCTTAGCTTTAGAAACAGTTCTAAAAAAAGAGTTTCGTATATGGGGACTATTTTATTTACTCACTTTGGCCTATCAGGTCCCGGAATTTTGGATTTGAGTCGAGAAATTTCTTTAATAACTAACTCCCATATTAATTCGCAAAATTTCAGTAAAAACAATGAAAGGAACAATAAAGAGAAAATAGGACTAAATAATTTTCCAATGGAAATCTTTTTAGATTTAATTTCTGAAATATCAATTGATGAATTAAAGGATAAATTTAATTTAGAATTTTCCAAGAATGGTAAAACTATTATAAAAAATTATTTAAAATCAATTCTTCCTAATAGGTTTATAATTCCATTTTTAACTAATTCAAATATAGATCCGAATACACAACTCAGTAAAATCTCGAAAAAAGAGAAAAATAGACTAATTATTAATCTTAAGGACTTAAAAATTCATATAAATGGCTTAATGCCTTTTAAAAATGCTATGGTAACATGTGGTGGAGTATATCATAAAAATATTGATTCAAAAACCATGGAATCAAAAATAGTCGAGGGCATGTATTTTTCTGGTGAAATAATTGAATTTTGCGGCCTAAGTGGGGGATACAATTTGCAAATGGCCTTTTCTACAGGTTATGCTGCGGGTAAAAGTTCTGCAAATTCTTTAATTTACTTTCCTTTCCTTTAAATGATAGAGTAATTTAAAATTAATTTATTTTTTTTAAATTTTCTATTATTCAAGAACTAATTTAAAAAAATTTATTAAATCAAATGCAAATAATGAATAGAATAATTAAATAAGTCGGCATATAAATGAATATTTAATAGACTAATTATAATGAGTTGTCAAGTTTAATTGATTATTCATTAATAAGAGTCTAAATTAAGCTAATAATATTATTTATACCTCAATTGAGTGATAATCATGTTCATGGGTGCATCTACTAAACAGGGCTACGAAATTGCCAATAAAAGCCGGGATATAGTTAGGTCATTAATTGGTGACAAAACCGCTTCACTATCCCCTGAAGAAAAATCTATTGTAGAGAGAATTGTTCATTCCACGGCTGATGTGGAATACGCTGACTTAGCACTTATAACGGATGATTTTGTTTCTAAAAGTGTTAAATCGTTAAAAAAAGATTTGGATATTTTAACGGATATCAATATGGTTCGTGTTGGTATAAATAAATATTCTGGTAATGTTAATTGTTTTATAAGTCACCCTGATGTCATTAAAATGGCTAAAGAAAGTGAAATTACCCGAGCAGCAGCTGCTATGCAATATGCTGCAGATAATGGTTTTGAAGGTATTGTGGCCGTTGGAAATGCGCCTACGGCTCTTTACAAAGTCATTGAACTGGTCGAAAATGGAGAAATGGATGTTAAATCTGTTGTTGGAGTTCCTGTTGGTTTTGTTGGTGCTGCTGATTCAAAAGAATCACTTCTAAAAACGAATATTCCTAGTTTAATAACTCGAGGCCCTAAAGGAGGCACTCCAGTGGCGGTAGCTGCTATAAATTCCCTTATTAGTATTAGTAAAACTGGCCAAGAATAACTGGTCAGTTTTTTGTTTAAATAATTTTAAATATTCAAAATATTTTAAACTGTTTATAACGTTTATTGATGAAGATATATTGATTAATTAAATGAGGAAAAACAATGAAATCCGAAGACTTATTTAAAGAATCCCAAAAATACTTGCCTGGGGGAGTAGATTCTCCAGTCAGAGCATTTAAACCATACCCATTTTTTGCAGATAAAGGAAAAGGTTCAAAACTATGGGATGTTGATGGAAATGTTTATACTGATTACTGCCTGGGTTATGGTCCTTTAATAATGGGACATGCTCCTGAGAATATAATTGAATCAGTTTACGAGCAAATTAAAAATGGAACCACCTTCGGCGCTCCTACCGAGAAAGAAATTGAATTGGCCAAATTAGTAATAAATAAAGTCCCCTGTGCAGAAATGGTTAGATTTGTAAATTCTGGAACGGAAGCCACTATGAGTGCTATAAGACTGGCCCGAGGTTTCACCGGGAAAAACAAAATTATTAAATTTGAAGGATCTTATCATGGTGCTCATGACTATGTTCTGGTAAAATCAGGTTCGGGAGCTGCATGTTTACCTGATTCTCTTGGTGTACCAGAGGATGCCACAAAGAATACTCTTTCTATTCCCTTCAATGATATGGATGCACTTTCGGCATTAATTGAATTGGAAGCAGATGAAATAGCAGCTATTATAGTAGAACCAGTAATGGCCAATATTGGTTGTATTGAACCTCAGAAAGGATATTTAGAATTTTTACGTGAAATAACTGAAGAAAATAATATAATGCTTATTTTTGATGAAGTTATTACTGGTTTCAGACTTTCAGAAGGAGGAGCTCAGGAATATTTTGGTGTTACTCCAGATTTGGTAACTATGGGAAAAATAATTGGTGGTGGATTTCCTATGGGTGCTTTAGCCGGTAAAAAAGAGATAATGGAGTTCATAGCACCTTGCGGGAGTGTTTATCAAGCAGGAACTTTCAATGGAAATCCTGTTTCAGTAACTGCTGGATTGAACACACTTGAATTCCTTGATAAAAAATTCTATTCTGGTTTGAATGAAAAAAGCCAGTCTTTAAGGGATGGAATCAGAGATATTTTAGAAGATAACGATTTTAATTTGAAGTTAGTTGGTTTAGCATCCATGTTCCAGATTTATTTCACTGAAATTGAGGTAAAAAACTATAATGATGCTAAGACTTCTGATGTTGATAAGTTTTCTATTTATTTTCAAGAACTTCTTAAAAAGGGAATTTTCATACCACCATCTCAATTCGAGTGCTGTTTCTTATCACAAGCTCATTCTCGTGAAGATATTGAGAATACATTAAATAGTATGGAATCTGCTTTAAAAGTAGTATTTGAATAATCAATTCTTTGATTTAATTATTTTAATTTATAAATTATTAAATTACAAGATAGTTTATTGAATTCTATTTTTTTTACTTAATTATTTAAACATTATTTGAATTAGAATTTCAAGCGGCCAAATAATAAACTAAATTTAAAAATTAAATATAAAATGGTTCTATTTAAAGAAATAAAGATATATTGCTAAAATAAGTACTATTATTGCTATTATTGACGCTACTTTTAGCGGGGAAATGTTTTCTTTGAAGGAATTAGATGAACTCTTTTGGTTAAGAACATTGGTTCTTTTCTCTTGAATACGGGCCATAAGCTTTTTTTCTTCTTTTTCCATGGTTTCTTTAAGGCCTTTTTCATCAAACGGGTAAATGTCACTATTTCCAGAAATATTGTTTATAGGGTTTTTTGGTTGAATAAATCCTGCTTTAATATTTTTATTAGGATTTTTTTCCCACATGGGGAGTTTTCCATCTTTAATCTCATTTAAAATCTCTTCTTGGATTTCAACTTTTTTGGAAAGCTCTTCGAACTGTTTTTTCCTTTTTTCAGCTTTATTTTTCAGATTAATTACCATTTCTTGAATTTCTTCATAATCAAGTTGGTCTTCTTCTAATTGGGTAGTATCCGTTCCATTTTCCTTTTTAGAAATAAAATTATGAGTTTCTTGATAGTTTAAATGCCCCCCGCATTCACACAAATCAAATTCTGAAGGTGATTCGCCTTCCTGCAACTGGTAATAACCATTACAATTTTCACAAATAAGATATCCGCCTATTGACATATTATCAATGCCACTTTCAAATAAATCTATATTTGAAACCATATCATCCCCCCGAGGCCTCAACCCAATAAATAAATATTGTGTTAAAACTCGTAATTAATAAATTAATTAATATAATATATTTTTTTGTAAATTATATCCTATTAATTTTTCTATTAATATTAAAAATTAGTCTCAAAATAAAATATTAATAATGGATCTTACTTTAATTTAATAATAAAACTAAATTAAGTAATAAAAATTATTTAAAAAAAAATAAAAACTCTATTTAAAGAGTTTTTTGAATTCCTTCTGAAATCAAGAACTGGGCAAATGCACCTTTAGGATAAACATAAATATTTCCCTGGCTATATTGATTGACTCCAACATTAATCAGGGTTAAATACTTACTTTTATCATTTTGTGTAGTATTTAATATGGCAGTCATCATTCCCTGTACTGCATCACCACGAGAAACACCGCCTACCTGTTCATCTCTAAGTAACTGAAGTGAATTTCCACTCACATCACCAAGTCCTTCCACATATATAGGACCAATAGATCTTAAAGCGGCATCGACGGCCTCAACTTTAACTACTAGTACCACATCTGTTTTTTGGCCAGTATTAATTTCTACTATTTCCTGGGCCAGTTTAACACCTTTTTCTGTGTCATTATCCCATAAGGAATCGTGTAAACGTAATTTTGTTTCACCAATACTTTTTAAATAATCTGGAACTGGAGCAGTAGGGTGCATCATTCCTCCAGGGTAAACTTGAGTTATTTTGGTTATATTCCCATCATTTAATTTAATTATAAATGCCATATCTACGGCACCCATTCCTGGCCGGCCTTCACTGGAATCCGCACATAAGACTAGCACATTATGTTCACCTAGGGTTACATTTTCTGAAGTGGAAACATAAAGCTGATAGGCACTTACGGACAGTCCAACAATGGCCAGAAACAATATTATGATAATAATGCTCTTTTTATCCATATTTTAACCTTCTTTAATAAATTTTCTTTATAATTTTTAGTTTTTTTTTAATGTTATTTTGAAATATTTAGTTTAATATCATGTATTTTAAAATAATTATTAACAAAAAACAGTCTTTGTTAGTTCAAATCATTTAATTAATAAAATTCATAATATGTTAATATTCAATAACTAAATTAATTTATTAGAATTCAATATAAATGTTGTTAATAAATAAGATTACATTATAATAAATATATGTTTATATATAATATATTTTTTTATAAAAAAAAATAATAAAATAAAAATCAAGTGGATTAATGATTTATTATTCTAAGTTA
>JAHFBZ010000063.1 GCA_023249725.1 Methanobacteriaceae archaeon | reverse complement strand
TAGGGACGGCACCAAGGACGGCTATGACCTGGAACTGACCCGTGCCATAAGTGAAAGTGTGGACATTCCAGTAATTGCCTCGGGTGGTGTAGGTACTCCGCAACATGTTCTGGAAGCTTTCACATTGGGCAAAGCAGATGCCGCTTTGGCCGCAAGTATCTTCCACTTTAATGAGTATCCTGTGCCTGAGGTGAAGGCCTTCTTGAAGGATAATGGTGTTGTGGTTAGGGAGTGAATTAATTTATTTAATTTGAATTTTTTTCAAAAGAAATCTTTAGGGATTAATCCATCTTATTAATGAAATAATTTGGTTGTAAATTATGAAAAAAACAACTAAACAAAAAAATGAGGACGGGGAAAACGTTGTACTGGCCAAGATTGCCGAGATGCCAGAACCAGATCGGGCCATGGCCCAGCGAATCCACGAGATCATCAAGGCCACTGCATCAGACCTCACACCGAGACTCTGGTACGGAATGCCGGCCTATTCCAAGGACGGCAAGGTCATCTGCTTTTTCCAAAACTCGCAGAAGTTCAAAACAAGGTACTCCACCTTAGGCTTCAATGAAAATGCCAACCTCGACGAAGGCCATATGTGGCCCACGGCCTTTGCTATTATGGAATTAGGGCCCGAGGAAGAGGCCAGGGTCGTGGAGTTGGCTAAGAGGGCTGTTAGTTAGGGCTTTGGCCTTGATATTTTTCAATTAAGTAGTGTTTGATAGGCTTCTTGAAGGATATGGTGGTGTGGTCAGATTATAATTCTCTAATTTATTTTTAAAACTGGGGCTTTTTATGGTTAATAATGATAAACCTATAACTAAAATTTCTGATGATGAACTAGATCGATTTAAATATTCTAAATCACTTTTTGACTATATTATGAGTTATGATGGTGATGAATGTATTGTATTTGGTTTAGAAGGATCTTGGGGAACTGGAAAAACATCTATTGTTAATATGGGATTAGAATATATCAATTCTAGCGAATTTGACGATAAAAAATCTCCAAAGATAATTAAATTTAATCCTTGGAGATTTATTGATCAAAATCAGCTTCTGATTAAATTTTTCGATGAAATAATCTTAGCTCAAATTGAGGATACACAAACAGCTAAAAAACTTTTTTCTTATTTTAACCGCTTAATTGTCCCAGTTTTAACCGTTTCAAGCATATTGTCACCTAGTAGAACTCAAGCTCTTCTTTCTGTTTCAAAATATATTAAAGAAGATGAAGATGAAAAGAATAGTTTAGAGGAAATTAAAGAAAATGTAGATAATCTTCTGAAAGAAAAAGATCATAAATTACTTATTATAATTGATGATATAGATCGACTTTCGGACAAGGAAATACGTCAAATTTTCCAACTAGTAAAATTAGTAGCAGATTTTCCGAATATAATTTATCTACTAGTCTATGATAGAAAAGTTGTAACCAATGCATTAAACGGAACTCAAAAAGGAATGGGTGAAAATTACTTGGAAAAAATAGTACAAGTCTCTTTAAAAGTTCCTAAAATGTCTGAATCAGATATAGAACGACTATTTTTTGATGAAATTAATGAATTGTTAAAAAATGTTCCTGAAAAGAAAATTGATAAAGATTATTGGAATAGCTTATACTACGCGGGATTAAAATCATTTTTTACTAATATAAGGGCATTATCATTATATTTCAACGCTTTAAAATTTAATTTTGAGATTTTGAAAGATTTAATTAACCCTATTGATCTTTTATCTATTACTGTGATTCAAGTTTTTATTCCTGAGGTTTATAATGGTATAAAAGAGAATAAAGAAGTCTTTGTAGGAATTTTTAATACTAGGTCTTCTTCTAATCTGGAAAAAGAACAAGCAAAAATAAGATGCGATGAAATCATTAGCAGAGCTAATGAAGAATTTCAAGAGGATTTAAAAGAGATTCTTTTGCTTATGTTCCCTAAATTAAGTTCAGTATATAGTAACATAAATTATGGTAATGACTGGCTTTCTGGATGGAGTAGAGAATCGAGAATTTGTAGCCATAATCATTTTGACATATATTTCAGTTTGTTAATTCCTGAGGGGGAAATTTCTTCAAATGAAATGGAAACCATACTGGGAATGAGTAATAATATGGATTTACTTGCAGAATCTTTGTTAAAGTTGAATGAAGATGGCAAAATAATCAAATTTTTGGATAGACTCGAAAATTATACTTCTATACTTGATGAAAATGACATAGAGCCGATAGTAATGGTTTTAATGGATATAGGTGATCTATTCACGCAAGAACATGGGGGATTATTAAAACCAAATACTTCTATGCGAATTCTCAGGATAATATATCAACTACTAAAGCGTATTGACAATCAAGATGAAAGATATGAAATTTTAAAAAATTCAATTATAATTGCTGAAAGAAGCTTATATATTGCTGTTCATGAAATAGGAGTTCAAGATCAAGAACACGGAAAATATGATCTTAGTCAAACAAAAAAACCTGAAGAAGAATGCATTGTCAATTCTAAACAGCTGAAAAATCTGGAAGAAATTACACTTGAAAAAATAGAACTGTGGGCATCTAATGGGAGATTAATATCCCATTCTAAACTTGGTGAAATATTATTTATGTGGAAAAAGTGGGGCAATCCAAATAATGTTGATGATTTCGTTAAAACGGCGACCCAAGATGATACTGGATTAATAAATTTTATCAATGGATTCACTGAGGAAACTTCAACTGTTTTTTTTGAGAATAACCTAGAAAAAGTATTCTGGCGCATCAATCTGGAATTTATGAAAGAATTCATTAATTTAGATGATATTAGATCCAGGATTGAGAATATAAGTTTGTCGGAAGAATTTGAAGAATTAGATGATTCACATAAGAGAGCAATTCAACTGTTTTTAGATGGAAAAAATTCAAATAATTAATGGTTTGATAAATTCGATCAATTTTTATTTAAATTTCTTACAACCTTTAGATTCGTAGTTAAAAACTACTAAACTCACAATAATTATATTGGAAATTCAATCAACAACCTTTAATTCATCAAATTCTGATAAATCACGGTTACAGTAAACAGGACTAATTAAAGTAAAATATTACAAATAGGGATTAATCCAAATGTGGATGGCATTATCAATGGTGTAAATGGAAATTAATGGTCCAAGATTACATTATCCTACTCAATAATCCATTAAAAACGTAAGTTTCTTTTAAATTATCCAATTCTTATTTAATTTCAAGAACATCACTCATATCACACACCCTCCCTGCAGGGGCCCTATCCAAATATCTAACGGCCTTCATGGCCCCAGTCACAAATGACTGTCTGCTGTGGGCCCTGTGAATTATTTCAATCAGTTCCCCATCTCCAGCAAAGAGTACGGTGTGATCGCCTATGATGTCTCCACCACGGACGGCATGTATTCCTATTTCTCCGGGAGTTCGCTCCCCTACCATTCCCTGCCTACCAGGGACAAAAGTATCATCCTTATCTCTTCCCAGTGCTTCGGCCATGATTTCATAAGCTTTAAGGGCAGTCCCTGATGGTGCATCTGCTTTATGCTGGTGGTGGGCTTCTATTATTTCTATATCATAATCATTTAGAATTTTGGCCAGATCTTCAATTACTTTAAAGAATACATTCACCCCGATGGCCATGTTGGGTGAGATAACTGCTTTTATCTTATTTTTTTCTACAGCTTCCTTTATTTCATCTAATTGTTCACATGATAATCCCGTGGTGCCTACCACTACATTAAAGGCACCACTTTGAACATTGGCCGGGTATTCGGCCATGTCTTTAAGTCCTGAATATCGAGCACCACCCATACATTCTTCCTCTTCCAGGGTGGAATAGAATATTTCGCCTTGCATGGCTTTTTTAAGTTTTGCACAGAATCGGGATTTGTCTCCTTCCTTTTCCACATTTTTTGGGCTCTTTCACCGACCATCCTATGGCCACTGGCTCATTTTCTAATTTTAACATTTCACTTAAATTCTCACCTAATTCATTATAATCCATATTTACACCTCTTTACCACAATAAATAATTCTTATTTACTCAATCACTAATTCCATGAATTATGATTAGCGTATTTCAATATATTGTCTATTTCTTTAACATATGGAGAAATAAATCTCCCACATCGTTGTTAAATTTCTCTCCACCAATTCCCTTACTTTCCAGAATATCTTTGCTCCAGTCGCCCATATTCACCATACCATTGAAAATTATGGATAGGAGAATCATAGCTTCAGTTGGATCCACTTCTGGCCTGATTTCACCTTCATCTATTCCTTTTTGTATGGAATCTATTCCTATGAACATTATTTCTTTGAATAATGCCTGTACTTCCTGGAACTCTTCACTACTGTTCATTTTATCCATATCAAATTGTTTTTTAATTGATGTGGGGGAATACAGGAGCCGGAAATAATCTGGATACTGATTTGAAAACTCTCTATTTGCTTTTCCATATAATATAAACTTTTCAAAACCACTATTTCCTTTTTTAACCTCTTCTTTAATCATTTTGGCCCAAATATGAATTCCACGTAAGACTATGGCAAAGTACAATGATTCCTTATTTTTAAAATAAAGATAAAGTGTACTTTTACCCAGGCCGACCTCTCGGGCTATTTCATTCATTGAAATTTCATCAAAGTCCTTATCCGTAATTAATTTCCTAGCAGCATCAATAATATCGCTCTGACGCTGTTCTCTTTCTCTTTCCTTCCATTTTGCAAGTGACATGATTTAACCTAAATGCCATAACTTATCATCATATGACTCATCAATCTTATCTATGACTAATGGGTCAGTTACATAAACTGTGGTCATGATAACTTATAAAGATTTTGGTTAAAATTAAAATTTAATATGAATTCAAAGAAAAATTGGTAAAAATAGAAATAATTTGTAAATAAAGTGTTTAATCAATCAACAATCTCAAATTCATCTACTTCCTCATAACTAATGGCCACGGTAAGCACGGGCTCATTGAACTCAAATCCTACAAAATAGGGGTTAATCCAAACGTGTATGGCCTTACCAACGGTGTCAATGGAAACCACAGGCCCAATACTAACTTTATTAATTATCAAGGTCACGGGGTCATTATTTACATTAAATGTTTTTCCATCCAGATTTTCTTCTGGGTATTCAACTTCTTCAAAACATTTACATTCTTCTATTTTTGCTATAATTTCTTCTTTAATCATTTTTTCAACCCTTTTTAATCATGGCTTTCATCAATATCCTGTTTTTCATGGTTATGGTCTCCTCAAGGCCATTACCAATTATAGATATTAATGTGTTTTTCACCATGATTTTAACACTCATCAAAACCATAATAACATTATACTATTACTTTGTTCTAAGGTGTAATTAATTTTTTATTTCTCACCAAAAACCATTATAAACCACCTCCACCATAAGAAACTAAACACAGAACACTGAAGGCCCATAAATGCAAAAACGAAAACACATATTCTTCGATGATAATGTAAAAGTCGAGGTAATGGCCAATAAAATACGTAAATACGAGAAATACAAGCCTCACAGTATGAAAACTTCTGATGAGGATTTCCGTCTGCAGGAAAAATTGGCCATGCTCTCTATAGTAGCCAGTAATTTCATGATGACTGGCCACAGCCCTACCTTAGTCATGACCAAGAGAGAGGAAGGCGACGAAGTCCTGCTTCCAGTAGGTGGAGGCCAGAAGGATCGGGCCCGGGAGATAATATCCAAAGTGGATTTCCGGAAACTCTATCGTGGGGGAAAGGGTAGAAAAACAGATCCTTTAATGATAGTAACGGCCATCTGTATGTATGTTATGCGCCAGGATAACCCTAAAAGAGGAGATATTAGATATTCCAATGATTTTATTAGCAAAGTTGGGGTAACTAAGGATATTTACCAGCACGTTAGTCAAAAACTGGATATTTATCAGAATTCCTGAAAAATTTATTTTTAGCTTTTTCATTCAGCTTGGTGCTTACCTTTAGAATTTATTTTGTCATGGTATCTGGCACATCATTTCGTACCACTATGGTATTTTTTTCATCTTTTACATTCAAAATATGATTATTAACTCCTTTTTTATTTTAACCATGATTTTTTATTTTTTTTGTCTATTAAATAACTTTAAAATCACTTTAATATTATTAGAATTCTTTAATTAACTTTTCATCGGTTAATAATTATTATAATTAGAAAATAAACTCAAATATTCTTATATCTGAATACAAAAATATAAGTATTTTTGATAATATAATACTTTTATTTATGCTGAATAAAAGGGGGTTGTAAATGTGTTTAAAGAGAAAGAAGGCTTCAAGTATGCTATGCCAGCTCACTTCGGAGGGGGAAAATTTGATCCTGATGCAAAAATCATTCAAAAGGCGATGGGCCTGGCCATAAGCTATGAAACTGACAGAGATCTTCTTGAAAATTTTATTCCTGAAGGTTTTGAACTGCTGAAACCACAGATTGATGTGGCTTTCAATAAATTCACACAAATCAACTGGATGTATGGTGGGCAATACAATCTGATAAATGTCTCTGCACCAGTAAGGTTTCATGGAAAGAAAGATGAACTTGATGGGGACTATACCTTGGTGGTATGGGAAAATAGAACCGCACCTATATTAGGGGGGAGAGAAGAGACCGGAATTCCCAAAATTTTCGCCGATATAGAAGATCTGCACATTTTAAAGCCTCATTATGCCACTACGGTTAGTTATGAAGGGAACACTTTTTTAAACATGAATTTTGAAGCAATGGAAAATGTAGAAGGAGATGACTTAGAACTTTTAAAATCTCAATTTAAAACCATGAATACTCTGGGCTGGAGATATATCCCTAAAGTGGGGGCTCCTGGGGCAGATTTAAGTCAGTTTATTTTATATCCTCAAGGGTTACTACTTGAAAAAGCACAAATTGGAAAAGGAGATCTAAAATGGACGGAATTAACTCCTATGCAAAATCCGGCCCAATATCATATTATTAACAGTCTGGAGGCTCTGCCTAAAAAGAAGATAATTCAAGCAGCATTAATTGAGGGAAAAGCTATTCTTCGTGCTATGGGGTCTAAAGTAATTGAATGAAAGATCGGGGTGATATTATGAGTAATTTAGATTACTATGATGGTAAAGTATGTTTGGTAACTGGTGCAAACTCGGGTATTGGATATGCAATTAGTGAAGAACTCTTAAAGAGAAGAGCTATTGTATATATGCTGGGGCGTAATCCCAAAAAGGTTGAAAAAGCTGCTGAACAATTGCCAGAATACAAAGATAGGATTCACACCATAATTGCGGATGTAACCAATCAGGAACAGGTTGAAAAAGCAATTAAAGATACGGCAAAAGAAGCAGGTAGTTTGGACTTTTTATTTAATAACGCGGGAATTGGAGGCACTTTACAATTCGAAACGGCCACTATTGAAGATTGGAAAAATATAATTGATGTAAATTTATGGAGTGTAATCTATGGAATTAACACTGCAGTTCCCATAATGCTAAAGCAGGGCTCAGGCCATATTATCAACACCAGTTCCATTGCCGGACTGGTTCCGTTTCCTTTCCAGGCGCTGTACTCCCTTACAAAATTTGGGGTTACTGGTTTGACAGAATCTTTAAAATATGAATACGCGGATAAAAACCTCCATTTTTCGACCATCTGCCCATCTAACATTGCAACACCTATATTTAAGAAATCAATTGATGGCAGTGTTCATGATCAAATTAAAATCCCTGATGATGCATATCCTGCTGATAAAGCTGCAGAATTAATTTTAGATCGGGTTTCGGAGCTTAAGGGAATTATTGTGGTACCTGAGGATCAACTAATTGAATTATGGCATAAATATGCAACAGAGGATCCGGAAACAGATAAGGTTCTGTTACAATTGGCAGCTCAGCGCCGAGATGCATATGAGAAAGGCGGAAACTACTACTGATATTGCCCTAAAGGGGGAATATTTAATTTGTCATCTGTAAAACAGAATTATATTAAAATGAGAGGGGAATCGGATCTTTCCATGGAAGTTGTACTTTTAATTGTCCTGGGAGTATTCATGTTCCTCTTGGGATTACTTCTATTCAAAATCAGTACGGGAGAGTTACCCTACACTCCCGATAGTACATACGGACTCTTCCTGGTCATTGTCTCTTTTCAAATAATAACCATGGGGAAAACGCCTTTTGGAGATTTAAATCGGTCCTGGGCACTTATTATAATGGGGGTGTTGGCAGCAATTCTGGGAATGGTTTCTTGTTTTATTCCGGGCTATTTATCGGAATTAGTTCGCATATTGGTGGGAATAATCCTTTTTACTGGGGGAATTGCTCTTCTAATACAACTATTTCTTTCAAAAGAAAAGGCAAAATCGTGGATTAAGATACCAGGAATATTGAGACAATTAATCGTTGCCTGTGCTCTGGTATATGGAATTACAATTATATCCGGCCTAATAACTCTCATCCCAGGGATAACTACAAACCTTCAAACGGCAATGGTCTTAATTATATATGGGGTTAGCTTTTTTTATCTGGCGTGGTGCATTCAAAAAGTATCAAGGATTTATCCTGAAGAAGAAAAGGCGGATGATTTAAAAACTTCTTCTAAACATTTTAGTTTTTTTCAAGAAACATCTCTACCCCTTTCCAGTGCGATAATAATTTTAGTAGGGACTCTTCTCATACTTTTAGGGGTTCTGCTTTTCCCTGTGACTTTTGGATTAGTTCCATTCTCTCCAGATGGTCAGTTGGGGCTCTTACTGGTTATTGTGGCCATACAAATGATGGCACTGGGAGAAACGCCTATGGGTCAATATAAAAGATCATGGTTGCTCATAATAATCGGAATTATTTTTGCAGCATTAGGAATTGTCTCCTGTATCGTGCCTGGAATTTTGACGGGCTTAATTCAGATACTTATAGGAGTTTTGAATATTTTCGGAGGAGTATTACTTCTTATAAAACGGTTTTTCCCGGTATTTGACGGAATAAAAGATCAGGATTATAAAAAAGATCCGGGCCCTGAAACTATCGTTGTTCCACCAGCTGTAAAAAAAATGATAGTTACTCAGACCGTGCTCAATGTTGTATCTATAATTTTTGGATTATCCATGATTTGGGGAGGGATAATACCAGGATTAATTGTGGCTGGGGGTCTGCTGATTAATGGAATTCTCTTATTTGTATTAGTTATTTTACTCCAGAAAATAGCTCAAATTGAAACTGAAACGAAAAAAACAGATGTTTCAGTGGTTTAATACAAACATTATTCTTTTATTTTTTTTCTTATTTAATTTAAGAAAAATAATCTAAGAGTATAATGATAGCAAAAATATTGACTTCTTTTTTAAGATTTATTTTATTCAAAATTAAAAACTAATTAATCTATATTTATTTAATTAACACTACTATAAGACCAGCATGTTCTTTTAGAATGGCTCGGGCCTTTTTTATTATACGGTTTGCAACAGTGATTGATTTTTAATGTTTCTATTCTTCTTCCAGGTGTGTATTTAATTTTCATAGATTTTACTTCTTTTTGTGCAATTATTCTGCATTAATCCCTAAATTCTCTTTCACCCGGAAAATAACCATCTTTTCCACCAGGTCGTAAGGTACCGGTTTATCCAGGGGGAACTGAACAGCACCCTTTGAACTTTTATATTCTGAAATATCTTCTTTAAATTTTTCAATCCCGGAGGGTGCTGGATAAAATCCTATATGGTTTTTGTAGGCCGCAAAGTGCACCAAGTTGCCATGGAGCTTAAAGGTGGGCATTCCGTAACTTATGGCCTCTTCTGCTTCAGGGGCCGCTTTCTGGATGACTTTTCGCATTTTTTCTAAGATTTCCTGTATATCTTCGGGAAATTCTGCAATATATTCATCTATAGTTTCGAATTTTTTTCTGGGGGGCATAATCTTTCACTAGTATTATATTTAAATTAGTTTAATAATATTTTAACGAAATTAGCCTGATTATTAATTTCTGAATGGGGAGATTTAGTATGGAATCATTAAGTGAACAAATGTTTGAATATAGAAAACAGTTAGAAAAGGGCCACATACAGGGAGCATATAGGGGATTAATGAGTTATATTATGATTTAAGAACTTATTTAAAAAATAAATATCCTGAATATTCTGTATCGGGGATTTATCAGGGGTATATGGATATGACTTATTTTTCATTCACTCCCGACTCATTAAAAAGTCTTAAATTGAAAATAGCTGTGGTTTTTATTTATGATACCTTTAAATTTGAAGTATGGTTGGCAGGATCTAATAAAAGTGTTCAGAAAGAGTACTGGGAACTATTTACTGAAAAGAGCCTGGACAAGTACCACATTCCCTCATCTATAAAAGGAAGAGATTCCATTGTTGAAAATGTTTTAGTGGAAAATCCAGATTTTGGTGATTTAGATAGTTTAACCCAAGAAATTGAGGAGGGTACCTTAAGATTTATGGAGGATGTGGTGGAAGCCCTATAAACTAAATGATTTAGTGAAATTGTAATCTTCCCCAAAGGAGATAAACTTCCGGAAAAGCTCAGTAACTATTTTTCAGGTACGTTTTGGCTTAATATGCTGCTAATCGGAGGTAATGAATTCAATTGCCCCATAATTAATGTAAATTTTGAACCCGAGCCATCCCAACCTTGTACAAGCTTCCTGGTGGCCATATTCTGTTAGTGACTGGTGAACTCGTCTACTATTCTGAGGAAGGAAAGCCGACACAAGAACTTCATGCAAGGGTATGGTAAAGATATTCTCTAATGTAAAAAACTGGCAGGGCGTAGCACATGACACTTGGGTTGTACATATTTTGCATTGAAAATATGCTAATGGGGCCCAGCAGAATGGCTGGAACCGGTAATTGATGAAGTATATAATAAATTTAAATAATTATAATATGGATGTTAGAGATAACTATTGAATAACTAAATTTATTAAAAAAGACTTGGAAGGATTGCAGACCATGCTTGTGTTTGCCAGAAAATATGGTATGGTTTTTAAATGCTAGGAGGCAGGAGCGAAGGTTGGGGTATACTGCTCCCTGAGAAGGAAGAAACTATCCACACCAATTTTATCAGGGAATAATCAAATAACAGTCATAATAACACGTTTCCAAGGCAGATATTATTTAGAACTCCTAAAAAATTAAGCAAAATAATGTGAGGCAAGAAATATGAATTTAAAAGAAGAAAAATCTTTGATAGCCTATTTTTCACATGCAGGCAATAACTATATTGGTGGAAAGATTGTGAATCTGCCCATTGGTAACACCGAAGTATTGGCTAATATGATTCAGGAAATAACTGGGGCTGATCTTTTCCACATTGATCCTGTAAATCCTTATCCCGAAGATTATACAGAAACCATAGAAGTGGCACAAAAAGAACTGCAAGAGGATGCCAGGCCTGAGATTTCTAATCATGTAGAAAATATGGATGATTATGGTGTGATATTCTTGGGTTATCCTAACTGGTGGGGAACCATGCCTCTGCCGGTTTTTACATTCCTGGAAGAATATGACTTTTCTGGGAAAACCATTATTCCTTTTTGTACACATGAAGGGAGTGGTTTAGGCCACAGTGCAAAAGATATTGCAAAACTTTGCCCCAAAGCAACGATTTTAGATGGATTGGCGCTACATGGTGCTCGTGTAAGTGATGCAAAAAACAATCTTACGAACTGGTTGAGTAAATTGGGATAGAATAAATTGTATTGGAATTAAAATACAAAATGTTTCAGAAGAAATAATGCAAATTTTAGAATGGAATAGTATTTTTTAAAACTATTCTTGTTTTTTATCTGCGGACCTAGACCATTAAGTCGATAAATTAAAAGTTAAAGCTGTGGAATTAACTCGAGGCCACTCTGCCCACCGAAAAGTCCTAAAGTGGCCTTTTTTGAGGGTCCTGATGGGGTGGAAATTGAATTAATACAGCCATATTCTACTAAAAACAGGCAGCTTTAAAGATATTTCCTACCATTTAATAACTACTAATTCTTTATTTAATTCTTAAAAATAATTTTAAAGTATTTTTGAAGCAAATTTTTTAAAAATAACTATTATAAAAATTTATTTAATAGAAATAAGATTAATTATCAGGTTTGGTGTTTTCTGATAGGCCGCTCTATATAGTGATATCAAAAATATCGACTATTTTTTCATGATAGATTAAAATCTTATTTATTAATTATTGTTCTACGTTATCTTCACCGCAAATTTTTCTGCATTTTTAAGGTCTTTGGCATTAGGCCGGCCCTTATTCATTCCCCCAAAGAGCCTGAGAAAACTATTGGTGTTGAATCCTTTACATTGAAATTCATCAATAATGTTGTAACCTTTTGATTCCAGTTTTTCCCTAAGAGTTCGGTGATCTTTGGTTTTTTTGGATTCTCCAGTTATTCCTGCAGTTGAGAAAAGAAACGCATTCTTATTATTTACTTCTGGTAGATCATCGGCAAGTTCAAGTAGGGATTCGTCGTGTTTTGCACTGTAAATGCCTGAGCCAAAGCCCACCAGATCATATTCTTGAAGTTCTTCAGGGTTAATTTGCTGCGGCGTTTTTATTTCTGCATCAAGAACTTCTGAAAAGACTTTAGCTATCTGCTCAGTGTTTTGATGATGGTACGAATACAATACCAGTAGAGATTTCTTCGGCAAAGAATCTTTTATTTCATTATCATTTTTTTCCATTTTTTCACCTTTTTAAACTTTTTATCATTTTTAATTATCATGCACCACAGTTATGACCACATTCCCCTTTTTATGTCCTTTATCAACATACCGCTGGGCCTCGACAATTTCATCCAGAGGATATCGTTTATCAATAACTGCTTTTATCTTTCCCGCCTCAATAAGCTCTTTAAGGTCCTTGAGAAGGGATATTGCATATTTAGTCTTTATTTTTTCTGAAGAAGTATGAATGTTGAGATAGATTCCTGTTTTCTTCAGAGATTTTTTAGCCTGTTTAGGAGGAATCTTAGCTACAGCATCAAATATAACATCATATTTCTCACTATTTTGGGTAAAATCCTCTTTAGTGTAATCAATTACCTTATCGGCTCCCAGTGATTTTACCATTTCTAAATTAGTGGTACTGCAAAACCCGGTAACTTCTGCTCCCAGGGACTTGGCAATCTGTACTGCAAATGTCCCCACGCTACCTGAAGCACCATAAATAAGAACTTTCTGTCCACTCTGGATATTTGCCATTCGAATAATTCCCAAGGTTGTAATTCCCCCTGAAGGGATAACAGCAGCTTCCTCAAAGGGCATATTGACAGGTTTCAGGGCCAGTGCTCCGTCTTCAGGCATACATTTGTACTCGGCATATCCTCCAAAACCAGACCAAACTGTTGATGCAAAAATTTCGTCTCTTTCTTTAAAGAGGGTCACATTTTTTCCAACAGCTTCAATTTTCCCAGATAAATCCATCCCCAATATTGCTCTTTTTGGTTTTCTAATCCCCAAAAATATCCGTGCAAAGAGTAATTGCCAGCGAGGGCCAGGAATATTTAAACTACGCATTCTAATATCCCCTCGGTGCACTGTTGTGGTATGAACTTTTATTAGCACTTCATTATCCTTAGGAATAGGTTTTTCTACCTCTGCCAGTTGAAGAACATCTGGTGGTCCATATTTTGTGTATAAGATCGCTTTCATAGTCCTCTTGACCCCATGATATTTTAACCTTTAAAAAAAATAATAATCTAGAACTTAATTTATTCTAGATTTAATTTAATTGACCCAATCTTAGGTGCCAGGTAGTTGTATAAAAGCGCAATTAAAGCAGTTCCTATGAAATACTGCACAAAGTTAATTATGAAATCTGCGTAGTTCCCGGACAAAATACCCAATAATCCTAATAATGCATAAGTAATTGCTACAGCCAGAGCGGTTGGAATCACTGGTATATTTTTAATTTCATGTAAGTTTTCGCTGATTTGCCCGAATTCTAACTGGATTTTAGATGCTCTAATTGTTATATGGTTGTAGAATAGTGCAAACAAAGCGTTCCAAATAAAACCGAATACAAAGACCATTATAGGTAGTCCGATTATTAACATCAGGGACACTACGATCCCTGCGGTTCCAAATGCTACACCT
>JAHFBZ010000062.1 GCA_023249725.1 Methanobacteriaceae archaeon | reverse complement strand
TTTAGATGGGCAGGTCGTTGGTTTAGGAACTGGATCAACCACCCATTATTTTATAGAAAAACTAGGAATGAGAATAGAAGAAGAAGATTTAGACATCATGGGAATACCCACATCTTATCAATCTTTTTTCCTGGCCAAAGACTGCAATATACCAATAACCACTCTAGAAGAACACGATATAAACCTTGCTGTAGATGGTGCTGATGAAGTAGACCCTGCTTTAAATCTCATTAAAGGAGGAGGTGCGGCTCACACACTGGAAAAAATTATCGATTACTCTGCAGATCGGTTTATTGTTATTGTAGATGATTCTAAAATGGTTGAAACGCTTGGAAAATTCCCAGTACCATTAGAAGTTATTCCTACTGCAGCTAGAGTCGTTTCTCAAATTTTAGAAGATATGGGAGTGTCTACTTCAATAAGAATGGCTGAGCGAAAAGATGGTCCAGTTATAACTGACAATGGAAATTTTGTCATAGATGCTGAATTCGGGATTTTAAATGATCCAGAAGAACTTGAAATTGAATTAAATTCCATTCCAGGAGTTGTTGAAAACGGAATTTTCTCTGGAGTTGTTGATCAAGTTTTTGTGGGAACACCAGACGGTATAAAAAAGATTTAGTTTTTAAATATTGCACTATTGTGAACTAAAATTTGAAATAAAATTATTTTAAAAATAGAATGTTAATAACTAAAAATCTAATTTATTTTTATTAAATTAATAATAAAATTAAAAAAAATTTTCTAAAATCAATTATAATTTTTAGAACATATTTAGGATATAATTTTATTTAGTATAATATTTCTTTTAAAAAACACTTAATTTTTCATTTAAATGGTTATAGTAACTATGTGTGCAAATGGCAATATAACCGAAGTTTTATTCTTGCCTCCACGTAATCTTAGCTCTATAAGTACATAATCTGTTTCTACAGTTTTAACTTCACCATAATATGTTTTACCCGTGATAAGGGTTATACTTAAATAATCACCTAAAGCTGATTTAAGTGTATCTCTAAGATCTGAACCGCATTCCATACTAAGTCCCTCATTTTAAATATAATATCTTCATTTGAAATGCCCGAAATTATTTATTAATAGATTATAAATTCTAAATTTTGAAATTATACGATTTTTTAACATGATTTGTATCATGATTTTTTTATTTCACAAATAAATTTTATTAAAACTTATACTTATAAATTAAGAATTCTTATTTAAATTTATTTAATATTTCAATATTAATAACTACGAAATAAATGCTAATAAAAAATAGAATCCAGTCAAAATAGTAATTAATCCTCGAATTATAATAATCTAAAATAAAAATTAACGCAAATTTGAATCACAAATTAAACAAGTATTTTCTTGCAATTGATACCACCGCAAAGGCCATTCCTAACACTAATACTATGGTTGCTCCTGAAGAAATATCATAAATATATGATAACATCAGGCCAGACATGGTAAGAATCATACCTAAGAAAATAGATAATAACATCAATTTTGGAAGATTGTAAGTAAATTGTCGAGCAATAGCAGATGGGATCGTTAAAAGAGCTATTATTAAAATCACACCCACCACTTTAATCAAAACAACAACACTCAAAGCCACCATAGCCAGCAAAAGTATGTAAAAAAGATTAGCACGAATTCCTAATGCTTCTGCAAACTCTTCATCAAAGGATATTGCTGCAAATTCCCTTCTAAATAAAATTACCATTAATAAAATAATTATATCTAAAACCAACATTATAAGTAAATCAGAACTAGGAACTGTTAAAATACTTCCAAAAAGGTAACTAAACAAATCTGGAGCATATCCTGGAGTTAAATTAATAAATATTATACCAATGGCCATTCCCACAGACCATAATATTCCTATTGCAGTATCTTCACTAATATCAACTTTTTTGCTTATCTCACCCATAAAAACAGCAGATAAAATACTAAATGGTATGGCAGTTATTACTGGGTTAATTCCCAAGAAATATCCTAATCCAATTCCACCAAAGGCCGCGTGTGATATACCTCCACTTATAGAAACTATTTTTTTGAGAACTACATACGTTCCAACCAGGCCACATGCTACACTGACTAAAATAGCAGATATCAGTGCATTTTGCATGAATTGATATTGAATAAAATCAAGCATTAAATCGCTCCTAAAAATCATTCCCAAACATATTAATGAAATTAATGTTCTTTTAATATTCTTCTAGGTGTTTCATGGGTTAGCAAATCCAATTTAAAGTTATATGCTTCTTTTATACCTTTAGCAGCAGTTTCAACCGGCCCATGCGAAAATAGTCGGCCATTTAGACAAGCAATGCTTTCTACATAAGATGAAACTACACCCACATCATGAGAAACTAAAACAACAGCCATTTCTTTCCTAATTTTCTTTAAAAGCTCATAAAACAGGCCTTGCATTTCTGGATCAATACTGGCCGTTGGTTCATCGAGTAATAACAATTTAGGCCTTCTAGATAAAGCTCTTGCAATTAAAACACGCTGCATCTCACCTCCAGATAAATTTCCAATTTGTTTATCCTTAAAATCCGCCATTTTAACTGCTTCAAGAGATTCCATAACATATTTTTCGTCTTTATCTGCGTAATCCTTAAAAATTCCGTTGTATCTACCCATCATAACCGTATCGAACACATTAATAGGAAAATCAGATTCTAAGTGAGTTATTTGGGGCAGATATCCGATTTTACCTCTTGCTTCTTCAGGAACAGTATTAAAAACCGACACCGAACCAGCATCAGGTTTTAATAATCCCATTATAATTTTTAGTAATGTGCTTTTTCCACCACCATTGGGGCCAATTATTGCTAAAAAATCATTATTTTTTATAGAAAGAGTTATGTCTTCAAGAATATAATTATCCCTAATTTTATAACTCATATTTTTAATTGAAACCACATTAGAAGACATTAAATCACCATACATAACAATCTAATAGTTTATTTTATAAAGATTCATTGATTAATCAAATTCAAGCTCCTATTTAAATAGAGTTTATTATTTCACCCATTTTCGAAGGCCTTGACAATTTTTCTCATATTAGCGACATAGCCTGGTGCAAGTTCATCAATAAAAATAAGCTTAGCCCCTATTTCAGAAGCTATAACTTCTGAACTTCTTGTATTATACTGAGGTGAAACAAATATTGCAGTAATATTGTCTTTTTTGGATAAGTTGATAATATTCACCATTTCTTTAGGTGTTGGATCTTTTCCTTCCTTCTCAATCGCTATTTGGGTCATTCCATAATCTTGGCAAAAATATCCCCATGAAGGATGATAAACCAATATTTTTGAGCCTTTTTGATTAGAAAGCTCATTAGTGATATTTTTATCAAGTTGCCTTAGTTCTTTCAAATAGTTTTCTTTATTAATTAAATAATATTCCTTATTTTGTGGGTCAATTTTTACCAGGCCCTGATAAATATTTTCAACCATTAATTGGGCATTTTTTGGCGAAACCCAGACATGAGGATCAGATTCAATTATTCCAGTACTAGAAAAGTTTTCTCCATTTTGTTCAGTATTTGAAATATTTTCAATACTTGGAATAAAAGTAATCCCCTTAGAATCATTTATGATAAGCATATTACGATTAAGAGATTTTATTTTATCAATCCAAGTTATTTCAAAATCAATCCCAGACCCTACCTGAACATACATTTGAGCATTAGCAACCTGCTCCATTTGACTAGCTTTTGGTTCATAAGTATGTGGATCAGCTCCGGGAGGAACCATGATGATTACCAGTACTTTATCCCCACCCACTTTCTCAATGAATTCTTTTTGAGGTAAAACAGATGCCGCGACAACTATTTTACTATTAGATACATTTGAAGCATTATTATTATTATTATTATTCAAAAAATTATGATAATTAGAAAAATAAATTAGTACACTTGAAACAGTTAAAATTATTAAAACTACAATAAAAAGAATCTTAAAGTCTTTTTCCATGTAATTCCTCTTTTTATCTTATGGAGCTTAGAATCAATTTACACTATTTTTTTAACTTCAAATAACTTATAAGACTTATAATAATTATCTAAAATTTTAAATTATAATAACTCTTAACTGGCCCTAATGATTTTTTAAGACCTTGAAAGTTAAGATAATGAATTTATTAATTTTGATTTATTAATTTTTCTTAGTTTAATATATAATATTTATTAATATTTATAATTAATCTTAATAAAATTTATGAAAACATTTATAAATAGTTATTAAAAAAATTATGTTTATGACAATAATAAGCATATCCCTAAATGAAAAACTTTTAGGAGAATTAGACTCTCTAAAAGAAGATATGGGATTTTCTGGCAGATCCGATGTTATTAGGGCCGCTGCTAGAATGTTAATTGATGATAACCGACAAAGCAAAAATATCTCAGGAAATGTAAATGCAGTAATTTTTTTAATACACAGTCAAAAAGTTGAAGATAAAGTAACTGAGGTTAAACACAACTATGAAGACATCATAAATACTCAAATTCACAGTCATTTAAAAGATGAAAACTGTCTTGAAATATTCATTTTAGAAGGTGATGCTTTGCGAATAAAAGACCTTGCTCGAAAGTTTAGAAACTGTGGGAAAATGGAGCATCTCAAGGTGATTGTTTTTTAGATTATTTTAAAATAACGTGAAATCTAAAAAAATAAATTTAATTATCATGGATAAAATAAAATAACTAAAAATCATTCCCAAAATAAAAAATTAAAATATTAGTATGTATATTAGTAATTCAATTATATTCTATTCAATCTTTTCTATATTCATTTTAAACTATTCAGAGTCCCGATATTCATGTTTAAATGTAGCATCATATAATTTAGATGCTTTGAAGTCTCCTGGATCTAAAACAGGGCCCACCACAATCATTGCTGTTTTTTTAATTCCAGCATCATCTACTTTTTTAGAAATGTTTTCCAGATTACCTCTAACAACTATTTCTTCTGGCCAGGAAGCTTTCTGAACAACACCCACTGGAGTATCCAAAGGATAATGACTCAAAAGATCTTCTACCACATTTTTTATCATATGCACACCTAAAAATATGCACATAGTCGCCTGATGACTGGCCAGACTAGATATTGATTCTTTTGAGGGTTTAGGAGTTCTACCTTCAGGTCGAGTGATAATCACAGTCTGTGAAATTTCAGGAAGGGTTAATTCAGATCTTAAAGCAGCTGCTGTTGCAAAAAGAGAACTTACTCCTGGAATTATATCATATTCAATTCCTTTTTTATCCAGTCCTCGAATCTGCTCCCCAATAGCACCATAAATAGCAGGATCACCCGTATGAACCCTGGCAACAGTTTTGCCTTCTAAAACTCCACTTTCCATTAAATCAATAATTTCATTTAGATTTAAAGAAGCACTATTATGAATAGTTGCATCTTCTCGAGCACAGCTTAAAATATCTTTATTTACTAAAGAACCAGCATATATTATAATTTCTGCGTTCTCAATAACTTTATAAGCCTTGACAGTAAGTAGTTCCGGGTCTCCAGGACCTCCACCAATGAAAATAACTTTTCCAATCATAGTTTCACTTTACACTGATTTTAATATGTTTAAATTAGTTACTGAATTATTTTAAGATTATATTAAGAATTATATCAATTAAATATAATTTTTTAATTGAAATATAAATTAATAAAAATTCATTAATTAAAAATTCCATCAAATTTTTGAATTTTATTTTATGGAATCTGGTTTAATATTAATTTTTTCTTCATAAATCTCTATTACTCCATAAGGACACTCTTTTATGCAAATTTCACAAACTCCACAAGAAGCCGGGTCAATTCCAGCTTTTCCATCATTATCAACAAAAACTGTTTCATCTCCCGCCTTCACATTAGGACAGGCAGCACGGCACAAATAATCACAATCTTTCCCACCCAAACACACTTCACTATCCACAATAGCAGTTTTGAGTGTAAAACCTAAAGCCCTTTTAACTGCTTCTTTGGTTTTATAACCTGCCAAGTGCATAATTGTATCTCCCACCATTGGATCTGTACTCATAGAGGCCAGACAGGGATAATTATGAAATTTATTTCCAGATTCAAATTCGGCCTCTTCAATAGGTAACCCCATCAGTTTTTGGGCTATATACCATGTTGAACCACAAGGAGCTCCCCTAATAACATTTATACCATTTATTCTATTATCTGCATCAATTTCAAGTTTTGGTTTTCCAAAAACCTCTGCAAATTGATCTATAAATTCATCTCCATTTGGAATCAATGAACAGAATGGTTTAGGAAATATTATTTTAACTTCACTGCTGATATTTTTAACCATACTTTCTATTTCATTTTGAAGACCTACTGGAATCTGTTTAGGATCATGAATAGGTACGATAATTGATTTAATACCAGTTTGATAAATAATTTCCGGAATTACTAAATTGATATCACCAAATAGGCCAACGGATATTAATAAGTCAGCTTCCGGAAGATTTTCAGGAATGTAAGTCGAAATATCATCTAAAAACTCAGGTAAGTCATCTGAAAATTCATAAATTCCGACAATATATTGTGCAAATCCCTTTGAAGCAATAGTATTAACAATCCTAGAACCATATTCACCAGAACTTAAAATTACAATTTTCATTTTATCCCTTGATCAATTATTATTCTTTGTTTATTGGTTTAAATATTGATTAAATTAATTATCAAATTATTAAAGTTAAAACACACTTAAAAATTATTTAATAAGAATATTCATGTTTTAAATGGTTTTAAATATTTCGTTTAATGTCTGTAAAATAGAAAATAAGCAACCAACATTAAAATAACACCTAAAATAACACTAGTAACCAGCATATTTTTATCATTACCAAATATAATTGGTATGGGGCCTATTAAAATGACTCCACCAGTTTTAATTTCACTATTAGAACTTTCTTTAGTATTTTCTGAAGAAGTTGATTGAATCATACTACCCAAAAAGATTAGCAGAATTCCAGTTACTACTACAAAAAAGCCTATATTGACTAGAGTACTTCCATTAATCATTACTTAGTTCCTTTGGTCTATTTATTAGGTTATTGCTATTTATTGATTAATAAATTTTTAAAAATTACTGATTTTATTTTAAATGGATTTAATTAAATTATTTGATTATAATTTATAAATTTATAATTTAACTAATTTTTATAATTCATAATAAATATAATACTCAATTATTTTAATGTTTAAAAATTTTATAAACAATTAACTGCTCAATTAAATGTTCTTCAATCATTTCCATTTGCAACATGCCATCCAGTACTTCATCCAAGCAATTTAAAAGACATTCTTCTTCATTTTCACTGCAAATTTCGGAAATACATGGACATTGAACTTCATTAATAATCTGTTCTTTATTATGGCCAGCTCTATTCTTAATTAATAAGTCTTGCAATGTTAAACAAGATAAAATCTTAATTATGTTCTCTTTTTCAACATCCAAAAAATTTAAACTCCCTTTCAAATTTTTAGCCTTTATTTCAGCATTTTGACTTTCTTGAGTGGGAATAACTGTAAGTGCATGTAATTCCTCTGATAGAAAATATTCTCCCCTACTTATATGAAATTTGTCTGTTTTAAGAACTAAGCTCCCTAAATCATCTATAAACTCAACAATTCATTGAATTTATATAAACCTCCAGAATAAATTCTTATTTGGTACATATAATCCTCTTGGCCATTAATTAACCACAGAAACATATATCATTGTTATTTGTATGAAATTTGTATGAATGTGATTTCAAATATGACAGCAAATTGATTAGATAAAAATATTTATCTAAGTTCCATTAATTATAATTTATCTAAAAAAAGTAATACTTTATATATATTTAATAATATAATATTTTTATGGATCAAAAGGGAGCTTTAGCAGGAGATTTTATTTTAGCATTTTTTATAACCATTATTATATCACTGGGATTAATATCACTAGTTTCAGATAGAATAGATCATACCAATGATACTGAAAAACTATCAAAAGCCAGGCTACTGACTGAAAAAATAGCCAGTGCCATAAATGATGTTCAAACAGGAACAGGAAATGAAATTAAAATCAAAATGCCTGAAAAAATAGGGAATTCAAGTGATTATATAATATCAATAAATTCATCAGGAGTTTATATTGAAATAGAAGGCTTGAAAGGGAAATCAGAGATATATCCTACAGTTATTATAAATGAAATTACAAAAAGTAGTAGCCCAGTTAAGCTTTATCCTGGAAAATCATATTTAATTCAAAATGATCCTTCAAACATTCATTTAAAGGCCATTATCATAAAAGAATGTGAAAAGTAAGACATTAAATTAAAAAGAAGAATATTAACAAATTTTTTTGAAAACAAACGAGGAGATATACATGTCAAAATTTATGGACAATCAGGGAAATATATCTATAGAATATATGCTGATTGTAGGGATGGCATTTATAATAACCTTAATGATTGTTAATTTTATAAACACCGAACAAGAACTTGGTAATGCATTAGGTGCAGCTAGATCCGGAGCTTCAGAAGGTATAAATATGAATAATTTTGCTATTTATCCTAAAGAAGCATTTAAAACATATGAAATTGAAAAACCAACAATACTATCACCTTCATCAATAAAAATTGTAAAAATTGAAGCTATGAATCAAGGATTCAATACTAATTATGAAAAAACAAAAATCCAATTAAAAATTTTCGTCTCTTGTACTAAGCAATTAAAGAATGAAGAAAAGGATTCTTTAGGAGATAGAATAAATTATAATGTAAGAAAGAGCATAAGCATATGTTTCAAAACTGAAAATTTGACAAATAGTATTTATAACCCTGCTTTTTCTCCCAAATATGTTTTCACCACGGCTGATATTAAATGGATGTGAATTATTCAATTATTTTAAATAAAAATTTATGTATAAATATTTATATTAATCTATGTTAATATAATTATTATAAACATCAAAATAAAATTAATTTATAAAATTTGTTTTCCAATAAATAAAATAACTATTCATTTTATATAATTATAAAAATAAAGATATTAATAGAATACTAATACTGGGTGAATGCATGAGTAAAACAAAAAAGGAAAAACTAGATGATGTACTTTCCGCTTTCATGCAAGTGGGACAGATTAAAGCTTGTGGTATTGTATCTAAAGAAGGGTTGCTAATTAATTCCAGAGCTCCTCCCGATGTAGATGCTCGTATTTTTTCCGCACTTTGTTCTACAATTATGGGTGCGGCAGAAGCAGCTTCCGGTCAAATGAACACCGGATCTGTAAATGAAATTTCTGTTAGAACTGAAAAAGGAATTATTATTTTAAAACCAGCAGGAGATAAAGCTATATTCAATGCTTTGACTGAACCAAACGCCCAATTAGGATTAATTCTTTTTGAGATGGAAAGTCGGGCAAGTCAAGTGGATGAAATACTTAAGGAGATGTAAACATGAAAAAAACCTACATCCCCAAGCTTGACGACTTGATGGGTGGTGGAATTTTAGATGATGCATCTATCATGTTTTGTGCATATCCTGGAGTAGACTGTGAAGCATTCGGTTATCAAATGCTTAATGGTCGGGTAGAAGAAGGAGATCCTGCATTTATTTTTACAAATGTTTCAGAACCTGAAACAATACAATATGAATTCAATTCCTATGGTTGGGACTTAGAATCTTTTTTAGAAGAAGAAAAAGTTTTTTTTGTAGATGGTAGTTCCAGTTTTTTAGGTTCCCAAAGTGATAGTAAATATTCTATTAATGATTATTCTGAAGTAGAAGATGTTATTTTAGCTGCTATAGAAGATGTTGCCGGAGGCATAGGAGTTATAAATAATCTTTCTGTACTTATAGATTATTTAAGTAATGGAAACACGTTAGATTTAATCAAAAAATGGAATGATAAAGCTAAAGAAACAAAAACAACACTCGTTTATGTTTTCACCGAATGGGATTATGATAAAGATGTGATCAATGCAATTAAAGATTCTATGGACTGTGTTGTAGACTTAAAAACAATAGAAGAAAGAGTAATTATCGGACAAGGATTTATGGTTGCTCATTCCTCATGGTCAAACCCGGTGGATACTATGGTTCTTTTCTTTATAGTTCAGCCAGGTGGAGTAAAGGTCTATGTTCCTAAAATACTTGTTACTGGGCCCTATAACTCCGGAAAATCCAGTTTTGTCAAGGCCATATCTAAAGAATCTGTTTCGGTTGATAGGCAAGCCATGTCTGCATTTCCGACCACAATTGCTATGGATATTGGACATGTGGATTATAAAGGATTTTTGGCAGATGTATTTGGAACGCCTGGTCAAGAGAGATTTGACTTGATATTAGGTGTTTTATCTAAAGAAGCCGTTGGTGCATTCATATTAGTTGATTCAACAGCAGAGCAAACCTTTGCACGAGCAAAAGAAATGATTAGGAAAACTCGCTCAGAATCAATCCCCAAAATAATTGTAGCTAATAAACAGGATTTAGATGGTGCACTTTCACCTGATGAAATTAGAGAAAAAATGAAATTAGATAAAAGTATACCTATAATACCTACCGTAATCTCTGAGAAGAAAGGAATAGAAGAGGCCTTGGATGCACTTCTAAAAATTCTTTATGGAGATTAATCAAATTACTCATAATTATTTTAATTCATTAAATATTCAGTAAATAGGTGATTAAATGATACCCCGTATTCCATCAGGAATTTCAAGTTTTGACGATATGGTTTCCAGTAATGGTACTGGAGGTATTCCAGAAAATACAGTCACATTAGTATATGGACCCCCTAAAGTAGGAAAATCCATATTCTGCTACCAATTCATGTACAACGGACTAAAAGAAAGCGAACCATGCCTCTACATCACCACAGACTATGGTATAAAACAATTACAACAAAATACTTTAGATTTTGGATGGGAATTAAGCACATATTTCAATGAAGAAACTTTGTATCTAATTGATGCCATATCAAGCGTTTCTGGTAACAAAGTAATAGACACTCCAACTTATGTTTCATCTTCAGTACACAATCCCACCGACATTATGGTTAAATTAGGAGTTGGAACCAGATTTATATCGAAAAAATCAGCACGTTTTAGATCAATCCTCGATTCACTCACTACATTAATGGCTTTCAATGACGAAATGTTAATTGTAAGAGTCCTAACCGCATATATAATGCGCATTAAAGAATCAGGAGGGACTGCAATTGTGACTTATACTGAAGGATCAGCAGATTCTAAAGTCGAAGCAATGTTAAAATCTATAGTAGATAACATAATTCATCTTAATGGAGATGAAATAACAATTGAAGCCATGGTTGGTGTTGGAAAGAAAAAATCTAGTTATACTGTGAATGAAAATGGTATTTCTATCGGAACCTCTGATAAATAAAAATAATATCCCATAAACACAACATTCATTGTAGAGTATGCCTACAAATAACAATCATAGTAAAAATTGATTATGAGCATAACTACTATAACAATAGTTGATTTGTTTAGATTTAACACGTGGTTATAATGACAAAATACTATCAATCTGGCATTCCAGGTTTCGACGCTTTAATTGGTGAAGAAGGATTAGGAATCAGTGCAGATTCAGTAGCCCTCATATATGGGCCCCCTAAAGTAGGAAAATCCATATTCTGCTACCAATTCATGTACAACGGACTACAGCAAAGCGAGCCATGCCTCTACATCACAGCTGACTATGGAATTAAACAGCTACAACAAAGAACAATGGATTTTAACTGGTTTATTCAATCACACATTCAAAATCAAAATTTATATATTATAGATCTTATTTCCAAGTTGTCTGGTGCAAAACTGGAAGAATCAGCAAATTATAAAATTTCTTCACTTCAGAATCCAACCGATATGATGGTTAAAGTAGGAATTGGAACTAGGTTTTTATTTCAAAAATCACCACAATTTAGATCTATTTTAGATTCTTTAACAACTCAGTTTGCTTTCAATCCAGAACATTTAGTTTTAAGGGTTTTGAAATCATACATCGAACGAATAAAAGAAGCTAATGGTGTTGCATTAATCACCCACACACAAGGAACTGTTGATCATCAAACTGAAGAGGTTTTAGGTGATTTAGTAGATTTTGCGGTAGGAATGGATGGTAAAAACATATATATTAGCTCCGAAGATCATTCAAGTGAAGCAAAGTATGAGATAAACGATCAGGGCATAAGTATTTTTTAATTCATAAATTTCGATTTTGTCATTGAATATTGAATGTAAAATTAATATTATTTTAAAAAAATCAGCATATTTATATCAATTAACTTATTACATACAATTAATATTTTCTGAAAATTTGGAAAAATAATAATTTACTGTAAAATAAATCATATGGAGAAAAATAGATGATTCTTCAAGTTTTAGGCGTATTTGATGTTCTCAAGAACCAGGGAGATAAAGAGGAAGAAGAAAGTAGTCTAGAGTACTATCTTCAACGCCTAGATGAGCTACAAAATGATGAATTTAACGTGCTGATTAATGTAGGCGTCATTTATTTAGAATCAGAAGAATACGAAAATTCCTTGAAATATTTTGAAAAAGCATTGCGAATGTCCATAAATCTAAAAGATGACGAATTAGAAGCTTTTGTTTTGGATTCTATTGGGGATGTCTACTTAAATACCCGAAAGATAATCAAATCTCTGGAATATTATAATGAATCCCTACGAATTTATGCCTCAAACAACTCCCCATTAGTTGAAGAACTACAAGAAAAGATAAAAGAAGTAGAAAAAATTAAAGAAGCTATTGAATTATCTGAACTAGAAAAAATGAAAAGTAAATCTAGTTCCTTATCTGAAGAAGAAGATCAAGAAACAGATTTAGTCAAAATAAGTCCTAAACTGGATAATATAGTTCAACTGGTGGAATCTGCTTCTATTTATGAAACTTACTCTAATGAGAAAGATGCACTTATTCATCTTAACCAAGCATTTAAAATATCCCAAGAGATTGGTGATTCAAGTGGGGAAGCTGCCTTACTTTTAATAATGGGAAATGAAAATCTAAAACAAAAGAAATATGATGAAGCAGAAAAATGTTTAGAGAATTCTAAATCAATATTCAAACGTTTAGGTGATGAAAGTGGATTAGCTGGTGCTATGATTATTTTAGGAACCGTGAATTTTATTCAAGGCAATATTGAGGGAGTTTCTGAAAATTTTAGAAAAGCCGTTGAAAAATTCCAACAATTAGATAATAAAAAGGCGGAATCTGTTGCAATTGATATCTTAAATACATTATACAATGAGTAGATCATTAATTTTTATTAACATCTCATTTTTCCAAAAATGATTTGTTCTCTGCATTTGAAATTTTTTCGATTGTTATATTCTTGCTTATCAATTAAATGTTTAGTTTTTTAGTTTTTCTTAAATTAATTAAGTTATAAATTTTATTAAGTATAGTATTAAATTATAATAAAAAACGGAATAATATAAAAAATAATATAAAAAAAATAGTTAATTGAAATAAATTAAATAATTACAATGGATCTAAAGGAAGTATGAATGCCAGTAATATGCCTATAGCTCCAAATAATATTCCTATTGACCATACAATTATAACAACTGTTTTTTCTTCCATTGGTCTTCTTAATATCCAGCGAATTAAAGACTTAAATCCTTGTGGAGGTGCCAATAGCTTTCCATCTTTTCCTACTTTAGTAGGTGCATGTTTCTGTCTTTCGACCACCCCGGCACTGTAAAATTTTAAAATACCATCTATAATATTAGGTAATAAAACTATAAGTGCAATTATTTTAACCCTACCAATAAAAGCTACCGAAGCAATCGACGCACCGATTATTAAAGTTCCCACATCGCCTGGGAAAACACGTGATGGGTGTTTGTTATATAGTAAAAATGCTAGTAAAGCACCTAACATAGCTATAGTTATTATGGAGACATCGTATTTTCCCATTATAATACAAGAAGCCGTGAGTGAACTCATTGCAATGACACCTAATCCAGATTCAACTCCATTTAATCCAGCCAACATATTAGTTAAATTAGATGCTATGGAAACAGATATGGGCATCATAATAAGATATAGAATTCCAACCTCTGGAGGTGCCACCCAAATCAAAGGTAATCCTGCTAAAAAAAGCAAAAGAAGTTTTTCTCGGGAAGATAAGATTACCAAATCATCCACCATGCCAACTATTCCCACCAAAAGAATAACTAGCAGAGTAATGATTAATTCATAATGAAGATCAGGATATGCGTAAATACCAAAAAACATTCCAATTGTAAATCCAAAAAGTATTCCTATTCCACCCATTTCAGCAACAATAGGTTTTGAAATCTTGTGTATATCTTTACCTACAACATTAGCATTCTCTAATTTACTAATAAGCCTAGGCATTACTAAATAAGTAGAAGCAAATGCTAATAATCCGCAAACCCCTGAAATAATTAATATTAATGAATATTCAATTGAAGCATGGAATACCATTCTATCACCATTAATTTAGTAAAATTATTTTTTTAAAA
>JAHFBZ010000061.1 GCA_023249725.1 Methanobacteriaceae archaeon | reverse complement strand
TTTTAATCGAGTATTGGACAAATCAAGTTTTAAAACAGGCAATCGAAAAGATTTATCCTGAAAACAAATAAATATAGCGTCAACAGCTTCTTTATTCGCAATGAAACTTAATAAAGAACCTGTAAAATTGGAATCATATGCCACAAAAACTTCCCCATGCTTTTTTGCACCCCTAATCACATCAGTTATTTTTTGGCAAGCTTCGATAGGATCTTGAGTTTCAATTCTCAAAGTCCCACCCTTAATAAACTTGTCTAAACACTGATCTTTATGCTCTTGCGACTGTATACATATTAAACCGTCGATTTGGGTTTTCATAGAAACATCAAATAAACAGCGACCCCTTAAATTAGTTATTAATGTTTTCATAGTATCAATTGCACCCTATTTTTCATTGGAGTTACTAAGGTTAAATAATCTATAATAAATCCGTATTAATCACCTATTCTACTAATAATTATTGTCTCATTATAATATAGATTTGTCTATTATGAAAATCTAAAATAAGGTACCTTTAAATCCAATCGCACTGAAAATATTTTTAATAAATTTAATGTTTAAATGAGGATTATAAAATGACTACAAAAAACATCACTATCTCAGGAACGGATCTTTCAACTCGAAAGATTAATCAGAAGATTAAAAAAGGATTGAGTGAAAATGAAAAGATTTTTTATATTGAAAATTCTCAAAAACTAGATTCGATTGTAGTTGGTTTACGAGAAGAATCTAATTTTAAATTAAAAGGTGAATTCGGAGATTTTGTTGGGGCATTGAATGATGGTGCTAGAATAGAAATTTCAGGCAAAATTGGACGCTATGTAGGCAATAACATGACCCGTGGCGAAATTATTGTCAATGGTACTGCCGAAGATGGTGTTGGATTTGGTACATACCATGGAACCATAGTTGTGAAGGGTAATGCTGGAGATTCTATTGGTCAGTTAAATAAAGGAGGCACCATTGTAATAGATGGAAACATAGGAAAATTAGCCGGGCTTTATATGCTTAGTGATGAAATCATAGTAACTGGTGATGCTGGTGAAGATACTGGGGACTGGATGATCGGTGGAACCATTTATGTAGGTGGTGATTTTCAGACAGGAACTAATGCTGAGGTCAGAGTACTGGAAAATTCCGATAAAAATAAGCTTCAAAGCATATTCCAAAATTATGGTATTAAAGCACCAATAGAAACTTTCAAAAAAATAGAACACCAGGAAATAAGACCTTTCTATGGATAAGAGGGATTTAAATGGTACAAATATTATTAACTGACCCTAAAAAATGCGATGGATGTAAAGATTGTATAGAAGCGTGCGAAAAGGTGAATGGTGCCAGTGCACTATTTTTAAATAAACGGAGTGAGGGTTACTCGGCTATTGTGTGTCAACAGTGCGTGGACCCTGCTTGTGCCCGAGGGTGTTTTAAAGATTCAATTAGCCGGGAAAATGGTGTAGTTAAACTAAATCAGGACTCCTGTGCTGGTTGTAAAATATGCATGTTAATGTGTCCTATTGGAGGAATAACTTACACAGAAAGTGGTATGCTTAAATGTGATCAACAGTGTGTTAATGATTCTAATGATACACCCGCCTGCGTTAGTGCCTGTGAAAGTGGGTGTTTGGAAGCAGTTGATGTTCAACAATTCGCCAATGGCATGCAAAGAGGCTTTGAATTAAGCCCAACTGCCACAAATAATTCTTTTAATACTAGTGCATCATCTTCGGATCTGGCAGCAGCTACCCAAGGCCTTTGTGTCTTCTGTGGTACTTGTGAAATAGTATGCCCTACCGATGCCATAAAAGTAATTGATGGACAGCCGGAAATAAATAAGAACCTATGTATTATGTGTAATTCCTGTCTGGCAGCTTGTCCTGTTTTAATACCCACCGGTGCAGGTAGTATATGGGATCCAAGGACCATAGCCGATATCAGATACACCTCTAAAGCAGGAAAATATGTTTTAAGAGGATTTGGTACCGAAAGGAAGCTTCCTAACTTTGATGATATTATCATTTTACCAGCCCAAGCATCAATAGCTCCAGTTGACAAGTATCGGGAATCATGCAACACCCAAGTGGTACTAGGTACCCGGTATGCGGAAGAGCCATTAACCTTACAAACTCCCGTTTTAATTGCGGGTATGTCTTTTGGTGCCCTGAGTAAGGAAAGTAAATTGGCCATGGCCAAGGGTAGCTCAATGGTTGGATCGTGTGCCAATACCGGTGAAGGTGGAATGCTTCCAGAAGAAAGAGAAATGGCTGAAAATTTAGTGGTTCAATATTCTTCAGGACGTTTTGGTGTTTCTTCAGACTATTTAAATGTTTCAGATGCCATTGAAGTTAAAATTGGACAGGGTGCTAAGCCGGGAATGGGCGGACATCTTTTAGCAGAAAAGGTCAGTCCAGAAGTGGCTGAAATAAGAGGAATACCCTTGGGAACTGATGCTCTGAGCCCTGCCCGGTTTTTGGATGCTACTCGCGAAGGAGACCTTGCTAAACACATTGAACTATTAAGAGAAGTTACAGACTGGAAAGTTCCAATAATTGTTAAATTAGGTCCAGGTAGAGTTGATGAAGATGTTAAGATTGCTGCCGAGGCCGGGGCAGATATAATATCCGTGGACGGAATGGAAGGAGGAACTGGTGCTGCTCCCGAAGTAGTTATAGAACATACTGGTGTTCCTACCATGGCTTCACTGGTACAGGCGGTGAATGGCCTAAAAGAAATCGGTTTAAAAGACGATGTAGACCTTATTATTACCGGTGGTATTCGTAGCGGTGCAGATGTGGCCAAGGCCATGGCCATGGGTGCTGATGCAGCTTATATTGGAACCGGGGCCATGATTGCCATGGGATGTCGTGCGTGTCGTATGTGTTACACTGGTAAATGTCCCGTAGGAGTGGCCACCCAGGACCCAATCCTCAGAGAAAGAATGGATTTAGATTTATCTGCAATGAGAGTTGCTAATTATATTAAATCCATGACTGAAGAAACCAAGATGTTAGCCCAGCTAACTGGTCATGATGATATAAGAAAATTCTCTACAGATGATTTAAGAGCATTAGATATTAATTCTGCTGCTATAACTGGTTTAAGACTTATTGGAAATTGATGATAAACTATTATTTATTTTTTCAATAATCTTATTTTTTCTATTTTTTAAAAAATTTTTTTAGAATCTAAATATAGATGAAACTATCTTAATAATTCGATTTGAATATAATATTTTTAAAATTCTTTTTAAAAAATTAAAATCTATTTAAATTTTAAAAAATAAAATAAAGATTAAAAGTTGAAAAGAGAAGTTTGCTTTCCTTTATCCTCTTCTTTGGCATTTTTATCTTCTTCATAATTGTTTGACTTTTTAGCTTTGGATTTAGAAGATTTTTTATCTTTTTCTGAATCCTTTTTGGCCGGTTTTTTAGCCTTTGCTTCATCTTTAGAAACTAACTGCTTTTCAGACTTTATTTTCTCAATATCAACTTTTTTAGTGGAATATTCCGCTTTATTAGGTGGAGAAATACTTGAAAACAGAGAAGACTCTCCTCCTTCAGATATATCTGGAATCTGATTTTCGGCCTTCTTTTTAGCTAACTTCTCAGCATTTACTTTTTTAGCAATTTTTTTAGGAATCTTTTTACTACGGAAAAGCTTTATCTCATCGTCTTCCAGTCCCAAATAACTGGCAATCTCATAGGCCACTTCGTCATTGGTAAACATTATCTCCATAAAAGGAAATTGAGCAATGGCCACTTGATTAGAAACATGAAGTTTTTCTGCCATTTTTGAGGCCACTTTATCACGCATATCCCTCTTAGAACGGGTTCTACCAAGCAGTGAAAATGATGATGAACCAGTATATCTGGCAAACTTACGATAAGTTTCATCCTTGGATAAAGCAACACCTAAACCCATCAAATCTGAAGCATATCTCCAGTAGGTATAATTACGGCTGGATATAGCTCTTCCAAAGTATAAATCGGCCTGGGAAATCATTTCATAAGCTTTTTGGATTTCATGGGGTTTTTCATATTCCCTTGGAATATTTTCAGCAATAATTTCCATTACTAATGTTGGATCTTCATTCAGGTGCATGGCCTGTTTTACCTTCTTCAATGTTTTACTTTTTAGAACAATTCTAACTGAATCAAAAATATTGGAAGTAGCGTCCTTGATACCTACCACAGCTATATCTTCCATGGTAATTTGATCCTTTCCCTGGGCCATGACTTCCAGATCATTTATGGCCGATCTCATATCACCACTGGAACGTTTGGCCAGTTCTTTTATGACATCATCATCAAATTTAACCCCTTCCTTATGGCAAATCTTTTTTAAGAAAGCAGCTATGGAATTGGTATGCACTTTCTGCATCTTAATAACCTGGCACTTGGTTTTAATGGTTTTAAGGCGTTTGCTGTAAAAATCATTAGCTGCTAGAATAAGAGGATGTTTTCCATCCTTGATAATCTTTCCAATGGCACGAGTTCCACCCCTATCATCATTTCCATGGATTCCATCAACTTCATCCAAGACTATGAGTTTTAATCCCTGGTTATAAAGAGACCTGGTGGCAGAAGCTTCTCCCACCGTGTTCATAATAATATCATAGGAACGCTTGTCACTGGCATTGAGCTCCACTGAATCTGAAAATTCATTGGCTATTACGTGGGCCATAGTGGTTTTTCCTGTGCCCGGCGGACCAACTAGAAGCAAGCATTGCTGAGGTTCCCCTTTATGCCAGCCATCAACCCATTCCTTAATCTCTTTCTTGGCCTTGGCATTACCAATAACTTGATCAAAACTTTGAGGTCGATATTTTTCTGTCCATATCATTTAATCTGTCCTCTTAAGAGCATTATTAAATTTATTTCATTCAATTTATATTGAATTTAATTCCAAGTTTTTAAAATTTAAATTTAAAATTTTAACTGTTAAATAATTGAGTCTTAAACCTTTGATTTAGCTAAAAATTTAGTCAAAAGAGCTTCTAATTGTATACGTGGATTAGCTCCCTCTCTGATTCGGAAATCAGTTTCTCCAATGGCCTCAATTAAGTATATATAAACTTCCTTGTCAATGGTATCATCCATAGCCATTCTAGAAACGTCCTGATAAATCTGATTTACCATATCTTCGCCACTGGTTCCCTGTAAAACCATTATTTCCCTTAATGTGTCCCGGGCCCCCATGAAATCTCCATTTAAAGCTGTGGTGACCATTTTACGAACGTCTTTTGGCCTCGCTTTGGATACAACATCATAGATACTTTCTTCAGTTATTTTTTCATCTATAGAAGATGAAGATTGTAAAATATTTATAGCCTTACGCACATCCCCTTCTGCAAAATAGACTATGGTTTCAATGGCCTGAGTATCATATTCCAGATTTTCCTGAGTGGCAATGTATTCAAGACGTTTAATTATATGATGGCCTTTCACCGGTGCAAAGCGGAAAATAGCGCAACGGGACTGTATCGGATCAATTATCTTAGATGAATAATTACATGACAATATAAATGAAGCCGTCTTAGTGTACATCTCCATTTCTCTTCTAAGAGCGTGTTGAGCGTCTTTAGTCATATTATCCACTTCATCCAGGAAAATTATCCTGAAAGGTGCTCCCACAGGTTTTAATCGACAGAAATGCTTAATATGAGTCCTTACTGTGTCAATTCCCCTGGCATCAGACGCATTGAGCTCTAGAAAATTCTGTCTCCAGTATTCTCCTAAAACTGATTTGGCCAGTGCCAATGAAGTGGTGGTCTTTCCCACACCTGCTGGGCCTGTAAACATGAGATTAGGCATGCTTTTTTCTTCTACATATCTTTTAAGCCGGTCAACAATATGTTCTTGACCTACAATTTCATCCAGATTGCTTGGCCTATATTTTTCTACCCATGGTCCACTCATGAAATCACCGTTAATAATTTTAATATACATCAATTAATTTAATATACATCAATTCAACAATTTATTAGTTAAAACTCACTAAAAAGAGTATTAATCCATTAAATAAGATTTAGAGTTATAATATGTTTTATAGTCTAGTTAATTTTTTATATTTATTTATAAAAAACTTATTTTTGAAATATATTTACACTTAGTTTTAATTTGTTTATTGACTTATTAATTATATGCTTTAGTGGAATTTATAATATAACAGCACAACTTTTTATTACTAAAAAATAAAAATAATATTACATAAACCATACATGGAGAGGTAGATTATGGAAAGATCTTTTTTGAATAGAAAAGCCTTATTAGCAGTTTTTACCATGTTTGTTTTTGTTTTTGCTATTCAGATGGCTGAGCCTTCATCAGCAGCTACAACAAAATTGTTTGATAAAGGTTCTAAAATATCATATAGTAGTACTTATGGTACTTACAAATATTCCTGGAAATCTTATAAAAAAGGTTCCAACTACATTGTAGTAAAGGATAATGTGTACTGGTAATACAAAAAACAAATATTATGGTGGCTATGTCCTTAAAAAAATTAGCAAAACAAAATTAAAGATTATAGATAATTGGGATGGTAGTAAAAAGACGTATTACAAAAAGACAAAGTTAAGTGCATACAAATATTATAAATCACACTTCAATAAAAAAAATCAAAACGGATTTAATAGTGTTTTATAAATAAACAAGAAAACGGAAACTCATTCTAAGGTTATTTAGCTTCCGTTTTTTTTATTTTATAATGAATAAATCATGTTAATCTTTATTTAAAAATAATTCTATTTTATAAATATATTAAATAACAAAAAATATTATTATAGTTTTTTATTCAAATTAATAAGCTAATAAGAGAAAATACTATGATTTCCATAGAAGATCTGGAAAAAATGAGGGACGAAAAAGATGTTAGTGGCCTCATGAAAGCACTAGATGAAGATAATCGAATCAAAGAAAAGGCAGCATATATTCTAGGAGATCTTAAATCCGAAGAATCTGTTGATTCCTTAATTGCCTGTTTAAATGATGATTACTGGCCTATTCGTAAGGCAGCTACTCTTTCACTGGGCCGAATTGGAAATAAAAAGGCACTTGATCCAATTATTGGACTTTTGAAAGATAGTTACTGGCATGTTAGAGAAACAGCAGCCCTAGCTCTGGGTGCAATCAAAGATAAAAGAGCCGTTGAACCTATAATTGAAGCCTTAAAAGACGGTACTTTGAATGTTAAATGTGAAGTGGTAGATGCCCTGGGCAGTTTAGGGGATGCAAAAGCAGTCATACCATTAACTGAAATTTTAGGAGAGGAAGATTATTTATTAAGGGCCTGTACCGTAACTTCTCTGGGTAAAATTGGAGATAATTTGGCCGTGAAAGCACTGGTTAATTCATTGCATGATGAGAGTTATTTTGTCCGAGTGAATGCTACCAATGCCCTGGGAACAATAGGTGACGAAGAATCACTTCCTTATCTTCAAGAAGCCCTCGAAAATTCAAATGGAGAATCTCATGGATTTGAGATTGCACTTGAAAAGGCCATAAAAGAAATTAAAATAAAAAATAAGTCATAATTATAATTAAACTTAAACTTAACTTTTTTTAGAGTATATAGTATCATCAATTTTTTAAAAAATTAAAAAAAATTAAAATTTTATATTATATAATAAAAAAGGATTATTAAATGACACTTAAAATTCAGATTGAAGAAATTGAGATTGAAGAAATAGATAATAACATTTATGAGTTGTTATTATTAGGAGATTCTTCTAAAGAGATGTTAAATGATTATCTTGGCCGTAGCCAAATATATTTGGCGAAAAAAAGTGGCAATGTGGTAGGGATAATTGTTATAATGCCCACCAGACCAAAGACTTTGGAAATTGTAAACATTGCCGTTAGAGAAGAATTTCAGAAAAAAGGAATTGGTAAACAACTAATAAATTATGTTATATCTATGGCCCAGAAAGGGGAAACCCGAATCATCGAAATTGGAACTGGAAATTGTGGAATAAATCAAATAGCTTTATACCAAAAATGTGGTTTTCGGATTGTAGGGGTAGACTCTGATTTTTTTATCAAACACCACTATAAAGAAGAAATATATGAAAATGGTATCCAATGTAAAGATATGATTCGGATGCAGATGTATTTATGACTTTAAAACTAAATAAATCTTTAAAAATGATTTTTTGAATAATAAATTATAACAAATCAAGCACTATTTTTTCCATAACATCCACCGGGGCTTCTTTTCCTGTCCATATTTTAAATGCCTCTGCACCCTGATAAAGGAGCATCTTCAGTCCAGAAACACTTTTAGCCCCTGCCTTTTCAGCTTCCTTTAAAAGAACAGTATCCATAGGACTGTATACCAGATCATTTACCACCAGATCAGAATGCATCATACTTGCATTGGCCAGTGGTGTATCATCAATATGTGGATACATACCAATGGGTGTGGTATTAATTAATATATCTGCCTTTGAAATCTCTTTTTCTAAAATTTCTAAATTACCATAGAATATATTTGAATCAATCTTAGATTCAATTTCATTTTTTAATTTCAAAGCTTTTTCAGGAGTTCTATTGATAATGGTAATGCTTTCAATTCCTGAAAGAATTAATTGGAAAGCCACAGCCCGGGCCGCTCCACCAGCCCCCACAATGACCACTCTTTTATCTTTCACCAGAACAAATTCTTCTAAGGCCCTTACAGCACCTATACCATCAGTATTATACCCCGTAGTCTTCTCATTGTTAAATTTAATTGTATTTACTGCTCCAATTAGTTCTGCAGGATTATCTATCACATCTAGAAATTCAAGGGCATTGGTTTTATGAGGGATGGTTACATTAAGGCCTTTGATTCCTAGGGCACTGGCACCTTTAATGGCTTCACCCAGAACAGTGGTTTTAACATTGAAAGGAAGATAAGCAAAATCCAGGCCCAAATATTTAAAAGCGGCATTATGCATTGGTGGGGACATGCTATGTTCTACAGGATCACCAATTAAACCCACAATATTAGTTTTTCCAGTTATCATATCTTTCCATTCTCCAATTAGTCCTAGATTTAATTATAATTAACTAATTATCAGATTCATACCCTAATTAATTATAATTTATTAGTTTATAATTTTTATAATTAATTCTACTTAATCTGTCTATTTTTAGTGATTTTCTAAAATAATTGTATAAAAATATTAATTGACCAGTATTTTAAAAGTCCCCTCATTAATAGAGTACCATTAATTATATTAATCTATTTTTAGATAAAATTAGTGTTAGAACTTAAATAAATTTGAAATCAAATACTAATTAAGTTAATCTTAGTAAATATTGATTATAAACTAATCGCATATGGATATTTTGGTTTAGTTAGAGTCAATGCACCTATTTGATCTAGACCAGATTATAAAAATTAATATGTTTTAGGAGAACTTTAGGGGAGTGTGAAATTTTGCTTGCAAAACAGAGATTTGTTCTGGATACAACTGCTTTTACAGATAATGTATTAAGAGAGGACCTGGGAAATGGTGATTTAACAAAATCAGTTGATATAATGCTAGATTTACTGGCCAGGTCCAGAATAAAGCTCAATATAAGTTGCCACATGCCCCCAGTTACTTATAAAGAGTTTTCAGATTACATGGCTCGTTATGAATGTCCTGAAGAGGTTATGGTAAAGGCCGAAACATGGATTGTTAAAAAAACTCCTAATAGATATGATACCCAGATTCCCTCAGAAATTTTCTTTGAATATGTACAGGACATACGAGAGAGGATGAATAAAGGAATGAAAACTTCTGAAACAGCAATATGGGAAGCAGCAATGGAATCCATGGTAATGACCTCTCGTGGGGAAGAAAAGAACAAAATAGAAATGGAAATCATTGGAAAAGCCATAAAAGACTTCCGAAAAAAATACCGGGCTGCACTTAGAAAAGGAACTCTGGACAGTGCCCCCGATCTTGATGTACTACTTCTAGCTAAGGAATTAGGTGCTGGTGTAGTGGCTGCCGATGATGGAATTAGGGTCTGGGCCGAAAGATTGGGACTTAGATTTTTAAATGCTAATTCATTTCCTAAAATGTTAAAAGAGTATTTAAAATATTATGATTAATCAAAATACGGATTATTCAATTAAATTAATTAATATTTATTCAATAAATTAATAATAATTTTATTTTAAGGAGTAGTGTGAAGTTTGGGTGCAATATCCCTAATTCCAGACTATATTATTCTATTAAATCCATTATTTATTGCTAAATATTTTCCTACAGAAATTTATATCCCATTAAACAGCTAAATCATTATATTCTTTTAAGTTCAAATTGTTTATTGTATTAAAAGAATAAAATTAAAAAAAATATTTAAAATATTAAAATAATTAAATTTAATAAAATTATCAAATTTATCCTCTGGAGGAAGAATTTAATGGAATTATCAAAACCGCGAGGAACACGAGATTTCCTCTTTGAAGAAATGAAACAACGAAAAGAAGTAGAATCTACTTTAAAGAAGGTTTTTGAAACTTATGCTTATCAGGAGATAAAAACTCCTTTATTTGAAGATTTATCACTTTTTACCATGAAATCTGGAGAGGAAATTGTAGATCAACTTTACAACTTTAAAGACAAAAGTGAAAGGGAACTAACACTTCGCCCTGAAATCACCGCCCCGGTAGCTCGTGTTTTCATGAATGAAATGCAAAAATCTCCAAAACCCATTAAAATGTATTATTATGGAAGCTGTTTCCGATACGAAAGGCCGCAAAAAGGAAGATATCGTCAGTTCTGGCAGTTTGGTTGCGAAATGATTGGTGGGAAAACCCCGGAAGCTGATGCAGAAGTCATAGCCCTGGCATCTCAATCATTAGAAGAACTTGGCCTGGAAGGATATGAAATCCATGTGGGCCATTTAGGAATTTTAAGGGGACTATTAAAAGAGGCTGATGTGGAAGGATCGGACCAAGATCAAATAATGGCTTTAATTGATAAAGGAGATGAATTTGGTCTTCAAAATTATCTCCATAAAATAGAAATGGATGATAAGACCACTGGTATCCTTTTAACGATTATTGAAATGAAAGGCGGCTCAGAAGTATTAAGTAAAATCAGAGAACAAATTTCTGATAAAAAACTTGTTTTAGAAGCCCTTGAAGAATTCTCAGCCCTTTTAAATACATTAAATGATTTTGGAATTGATAACATTGGAGATAAAGAAAATAACAATGTAGTAATCAATTTAGGAATTGCTCGAGGTTTAGACTATTACTCCGGAATGGTTTTTGAAGTTTACGTCCCACAATTAGGAGCACAGAAGCAAATTTGTGGTGGCGGAACCTACAACCTTATTGAAACATTTGGCGGGGAAAAGGTAGAGTCAACTGGGTTTGCCTTTGGATTTGATCGTTTAATGAATGCTCTTATGTTTGAGGAAAAAGTTTCTACCACCAGGGGAGCTACAGATGTATTTATAGCACCAATATCTGATGCAACTAGATCAAAATCATTTGAAATTGCACAAAAACTCAGAAGTGCAGGTATTTCCACTGAAGTTGATCTGAGCCGGCGAAAATTCAAAAAAATTCTTTCCTTTGCCAACCACTTAAAAGCTCGATATGTGATATTGGTTGGAGAAAGAGATCTTTTAGAAGGAAATATAACTATTAAAGACATGGAAACCGGAAATCAAGATTTTATATCCATAGAAAACATAGTCGAACATATTTCAAACACTCTAACTCTAGATAAATAGTTACAGTGAAAGTTATGATAAGTTACTGTAAAATAAAAGTTAATTAGGAGAGATTATTATTCCATTAAATTTTAAACACAATATTAATGGTCAAAATTTGATCATTGCCATATCTCAGGATTCTGAAACTTCAGAAGTTCTTATGGTTGCTTATATGAATGAAGAAGCATTAAAGAAAACTTTGGAGACTAAAAAAGCCCATTACTGGAGCACATCTCGTAATAAGCTCTGGTTAAAAGGCGAAAGTTCAGGCCATATCCAGTTTGTAGAAGAAGTCCTAGTTGATTGTGACGAGGATGCCATCCTTTTAAAAGTCAAACAAGAAGGAGGGGCCTGTCACACAGGTTACTATTCATGTTTTTACAGAAAAATTGATTTAGAGGATTTGGATAAATTAAAAAATACCGAAAAGCTTGAAAAAATTGGGAAAAAAATTTTTGAGCCAGAAGAAATTTATGGAGAGAGCTAAATGAGAATTGTACCAGATACAAGCGTTATCGTTGACGGCCGAATCACCAATATCGTGCAGGAAGAAGAATTTAGAGGGAGTGAGGTGATTGTACCAGAAGCAGTTGTATCTGAGTTGGAATACCAAGCAAATAGAGGCAGAGAAACTGGTTTTAATGGCTTAGAAGAGTTAAAAAATCTTCAGGAACTAAGCAAAAAAGCCACCATATCCCTAACTTTTGTGGGAAGAAGACCAACCCTAGAAGAAATTTCCCTTTCTAGAGGCGGAGAAATAGATGCCATGATTAGAGGCACTGCTAGAGAACATGATGCGGTTTTAGTTACCAGTGACCGGGTACAATCAGAAGTAGGTAAAGCACAGGGCCTGGACGTTGTCTACATCAAGCAAGAAATAATGGCCTATGAAGAATTAGAAATAAGCAAATATTTCGATAAAAACACCATGTCCATTCACCTTAAAGAGGGTGTAGTACCTATGGCCAAAAAAGGTACTCCTGGAAATATAAATTTAGTTAGTCTTGGTTCTAAACCTTTAAGACATTCTGAAATTCATGCTATGGCTCGTGAAATTGTAGAAAGAGCTAAAAGTGATTTTAAAAGTTTCATTGAAATTGAAATGCAAGGTGCTACCGTAGTCCAATTTAGGGAATACCGGATTTCCATTGCGAGGCCTCCATTTTCAGACGGTTTTGAGATAACTGCAGTTAGGCCCATAACCCGAGTTTCACTGGCAGATTATAAGCTTCCAGATAAATTAATAGCACGTTTAAGAGATACTGCAAAGGGAGTATTAATTTCAGGTGCTCCTGGTGCTGGTAAAAGTACTTTTGCTCAGGCAGTAGCAGATTTTTACAGCAAAGACTTGCGATCCATTGTAAAAACCATGGAATCCCCCCGGGATTTGCAGGTTGGAAATGAAATAACCCAATACGCTCCTATTGAAAAGGACATGCAAAAAACGGCAGATATTCTGTTATTAGTAAGGCCAGATTATACTATATACGATGAATTGCGTAAATCAAAGGATTTCCGTATATTTGCCGACATGAGGTTGGCTGGTGTGGGTATGATTGGAGTAGTACATGCTACTAGAGCAATTGATGCCATACAAAGAATTATAGGGCGAGTTGAACTGGGAGTTATACCCTCCGTAGTGGACACTACTATTTTCATTGATGAAGGGAAAGTAAAGGCCATTTATGACGTAAAAATGACAGTCAAAGTTCCTACCGGAATGACTGAAGCTGATTTGGCCCGACCTTTAATAGAAATAAGGGACTTTGGAACCGGAGAACTTGTAAATGAGATTTATACCTATGGTGAACAGACCATAGTTATGGATGTAGGAGCAGCCGCAGCACCAGTTTCACAAGATAGAAGTCCGGTACAAAAAATTGCTGAGAGAGAAATTGAAAGGGAATTTAAAAGGAGAGTTCCCGGATCTAAATTCCGAGTTGAAGTCAAATCCGATAAAAGGGCCACAGTATGGGTGGAAGAAAAACATATTCCTAAAATTATTGGTAAAAAAGGAAGAAACATTGACGAATTAGAAAAAAGAATAGGAATAGGAATTGGAATAGAACCCTTAAAATCTCAAAAAGTTGAATCTCAAGAAGTTATGGAAGACCAAATTGAAATACCTGTGGAACTATCTGGAAACTATGTAGTGCTTAACTTTGGAAAAGATGCCATAGGAACCTCTTTTGACATCATTGTAGAAGAAGAATATTTATTCACGGCAACTGTTGGTAAAAAAGGATCTATAAAAATTAAAAAAGATATTGAATTGGCAGATATTATAATTAAAGCCCTTAAAAGAAATATTCCCGTTAGTGCTCGTATAAGACTTGATCAGTAAAAAAATTCTTTTTATTGATTAAATACTGATATTGCTTTTATAAAACATTATTGATGGCATTTAGTGCCATTATATAACATATTCTGGTATTATAATAATTTTAAAAGTTAGAGAGATTAAAATGAAAATTGGAGTTTCCACACTTGCACTTTATCCAAATCCATTGGAGGACATTTTACCATTTTTAGAAGATTTAAAGGTAGATTACTGTGAAATAATCAATGAATATCCTTTAAATGAAGTTAAATGTGAAATATTTGAATCCTATACTATAAAAACAACAGTACATAGCCCCATATCAGATATGAATCTTGCATCTCCCAATGAATCCATTAGAAAGGCATCTATAGAACAGGTTAAAAAATCTATTAATTTGGCAAATAAATTAAATGCAAATATTGTAGTAGTGCATCCCGGTCAAGTTCCATTTCTGGCCAGAATATTCCAAGAAAAAATTATAGATAACAATTTCAAATCATTGAGTGAATGTGCGGATTATGCCGATGCAATGGGAATAAAAATGTGTGTTGAAAACATGCCGGACATGGAAGGTTACTTATTTAAAGATATAAATCATTTAAATAATCTTGTAGGAGATTTAGGAGTATTTATGACCTTAGATGTTGGTCACGCCCACAATACTGGATTTTCAACTGAAGAAATGGTTAAATCTGACCGTTTAAGACATATACATTTGTCAGATAATGATGGATCTTTTGATAATCACGAAGCACTGGGTAAGGGAACTATTGACTTTGATAATCTAGTTGAAAATATTAATAAAATAAATTATAATGGTGTTTTAACAATAGAAGTTAAAAATAGAGAAGAAGTTTTAGAAAGTCTAAGGTTCTTGAAAAATAAAAATCTAAATTAAGGATCTTGATTTAAAATAATAATATAGAAAGCTTAATTTCTGCTGAAAATGATATTTATTGGATTAAAGATAATTTAAGATTTAGATATTATAGATAATTTTAAATAAAATTCATTTAGATATTCCTATCAAACAATATAATAATATTAATTTTTATAATATGAAATTAAATCATTGAATATTATTAAATATATTATTATTATTCTTTATAATTGGTGAAAAA
>JAHFBZ010000004.1 GCA_023249725.1 Methanobacteriaceae archaeon | reverse complement strand
GAGAGAGTTAGAATTTGTTATTTTGTCTTTAGGAACCATTTTTGGCAAAACCGACATAGCTGCGGGCCCAAAGAATGCACCCCCTATTCCCAGAATGATAAACCAGGAAAACCACCCATAATTGTAAAATACTCATAAAGGCAGCGATAACAAGCAGAATAATGGTTAATCCCCGTATCAAATCCATTATTAACATTAATTTTTTCCGGCTGGTTCGATCCACCACCACCCCGGCAAAGGGTGCTAATAAAACACCTGGTAACAGAGATGTGACCATAAGGATTCCCATTAATACTGGTGAGCCAGTAAAAACCAGTACCCAGAATCCCAGGGCGATTTCATAAATCATATCTCCCATTACTGATACGAATTGGCCCTGTAGAATCAAAAAAGGTTTAATGATAAAAATTTCTTCTTTTTGACGATATCTTAAAGTTAATTTCGTTATCCCCCGATTTTAGTGTTTTTTCACTTCCCATTATAATTCTCCAAATTAATCTATAAAATATTACGCATATCAAACTATTTGTAAAGCATAATGTATGTTACATGTAATATATACTTATGGGAATATTTAAATCAAAATAATAATAGAAAAGTGAATATGGAAGATGAAGATTTGCGAACCATCATGTCCCTATTTGAAGAGATAGATAACAAACTTCTCAAAACAATTAAAATAAACATGAATAACTATGAGAAATTGACCCTGGCCGAGGCCAATGCCCTCTATGTCATCGGTACCCAGGAGCCTAAGACTATGAAACAGATAGCTGAAGCCTTAGGTGTAGCCGTTAGCACTCCCACCAGAACCATTGACCGTTTGGTGAAAAAAGAATTGGTCAATCGGGCAGTAAGTACCAAGGACCGGCGTCAGCTTTTAATTGAAGTAACTCCAGAGGGCAGGGAAATATTGGCAGAAATGGATGATGAATGCCTCATGGTCATCCGGAAAATGGTAGAAAACCTTGAAAATGAAGAGATAGAATCTTTAAATAAAATTCTGTTTAAAATCAGCCAGAACCTTTGAAGAGGTGGATTTTTGGTTTCTAAAGATAATTTGATCTTGAAAATATCAGATAAGAATATTAATATCCCTGAATTCTCTGAAATAAGCATATTTGATTCTGAAATGAGGGATACTGTAGTTAATCTGATGTTAAATGACCAGAACATAATGGTTTATTATAATTCTTATTATATTATCTCCCGAGCTAGCAAATTAAAACCTGAATTGTTTTATAAATACTGGGATGATTTTTTACTGCTTTTAAATCACCAAAATTCTTATCACCGTGATTTTGCATTATCTACTGGCTAATTTAACCCAGGTAGATGCTGAAAATAAATTTTCCCTAATTTTTGATGAATATTTTAGTCACATCAGTGATGAAAAATTCATGACCTCCAGGCAGTGCATTCAAAATACTGGAAAGATTCTAGGAAATAACACTGAATTAAGGGGAAATATAATTAATATTCTACTGGATATAGATGCAAGATGCGATTTTCCAGAAAAACAAAAAGCATTGTTGAAATCAGATGTTATTGAGTTGTTAGACGAATTTTACGAGCAAATAAATGATAAAGAAATGATAAATGCATTTGTCAAACCTGAATTAGATAGTATTAGTCCTAAAACTAGGAAAAAAGCTAAAAATTTTATTAGAAAATATAGTATTTAATTTTTTAAATTTTACATTGTATTCTGGTGATAAAATGTCCTTTAATCCACTCTACTCACTTTTAAACACCATAAAAAATATTATTTTTAGAAAAATACATTTCCCGAAAACCAAGATTGGTAAAATTTTAGTCATGGAGGACGGCCAGGAATTCACCATATTCCGTGAAGTAGAAATAGATCCGGATGATGAACTTATTGATTGCGTGGTCTTCAAAGTCAGATTCTTAGTGGAGAATATGAAACCACAAGATAACATTCGTTTCTCATGGATCCCTCTACTCTTTTTTGTGGGACTTCCTGGATTTCAGGCCAAGGTCTGAACCATCAATTATCAAAATGGATATTTTCAAGGCATATATCAATGGAAAAATTATGAATATGCTAAAAAGTACTCCCAGTCTTTTGCCTATCAGTTCATGGCCGGTAGATCCAAAGAGGGATCAGTTTCTTGTGAAATTATTCCCCATATTACTTTGGAAGATTATTTATTGACACTCAAATCCCAGTAATAAGCTGAGGCCATTATTTTATCCTATAACTACAATTAGCAAAATAAAATCAAAATCTTTTTATAACATGAACCCAAACCTTAATAAGCTGTTCTATGCCGGGATAGTCTAGCTTGGTAAGGCGCAAGACTGGAAATCTTGTGGAGATTCTCTCCGCCTGGGTTCAAATCCCAGTCCCGGCGTTCAATTCTTAAAAATAACATCTACCCGAAACTTATTAATCTAATTTTTAAATTTCATTCTAATGAAACAACTACTTTATAAATTTTTCTAGAACTTTGATTGATACTCTATTCTTTAAATTTAATCTCAAATAAGTTCAATTTTCCCTGCTTGATTTTAAAAGAACGTAAAACTTATCGGTAAAGCTGATAAATTTATTATTAAATAATGTATTTATAGAAATAATAAATAAACAACAAATATTATTTAATTTTAGAACGGAAAAGACTTTTATTCTGGAAATAAGACCTATTTTCCATAAGTGTTTAATAAAAAGAAGTTTAATATTGAACTGTCAATTTCTATATGCCGAGATAGTCTAGTCTGGTAAGGCGCAGGATTCGAAATCCTGTGAGCATTCGCTCTCCCTGGGTTCAAATCCCAGTCTCGGCGTCTAAATCTTTTGATTGATCTGATTTTATTATTTTTTCAAAAATTAATCTATTTATTATTCTATTCTAAAATTATAGAAAAAATTTAATTTTAAACTTTATTTAAAATTCAGAATTAATTAAAAAAAAGAATTAAAAATAATTGAAAAAGAAATGGGAAAATAAAAATTAAATAATCAATTCTTTTGTTTTGATGATCCCGAAAATTTATTCCTCAATGAAAGAAAGGCATTCATAAGAGGCATTCCCACAGATCCCATTAATTTAACCTTTAAATTAAATCCGAGTCCACCTAAATCATTAGAAACTTCATTTAAAAGCTCAGGGATTTCTAATTTTTGAGGACAGGCCATTACACATTTTCCACAGCCATTACATAGGCCGGCATGTGATTGACCATCATTAAAAATTCCACCCATCCTTAAAATGTAAGTAACCCCAGCAGTGCGGTCCTTGAAAAGATATTTATCGTTGTAAATGTCAAAACATCCAGGAATATCAACACCCGCTGGACAGGGCAAACAATAACCACATGTGGTGCAGTTAATCTTCATCAAGTCTTTAAAAACCTGTTTTACTTGGGTGTAAAGTTCTAATTCGTTAGGGGTAAGGGAATCAGGCGCCGTATCATTAGCAATTTTTATATTCTCCTTTACCTGATCCATACTATTCATTCCAGAAATCACACAAGTAATTTCCGGGTGATTGAGAACCCATCTAAAGGCCCAATCAGCAGGTGTCCTATTAATTTCAGATTTATCCCATATTTCGGCCGCCTTCAAGGGAATGTTTCCTGCCAATTTCCCGCCTTTAAGTGGTTCCATCCCAATTACAGCCATTCCTTTTGAATGAGCATAATATGCCCCATCAATACCTGCCTGGCTATTTTCATCCACGTAATTGAACTGCAACATGCAGGCATCCCAATCATAGGCATCCACTATTGGTTTAAAAGCATCCTTACTGTCATGAAAAGAAAACCCCGCATATTTTATTTTATCCTCTTTTTTGGCATTATCCAAAAATTTTAGAAGTCCTAATTTTTCTATTCTCTCAAAACTACTTTTACCCAGGCTGTGAATAAAATAATAATCAATACAATCCGTTTGTAGATTTTTAAGCTGTTGATTAAGATTTTTTTCCATGTCTTCGTATTTTTTTACTAACCATTGGGGCATTTTTGTGGAAATTTTCACTTTATCTCGGTATTCTCCTGCAAGGATTTCACCGAGGAAAGGTTCACTACCGCCCCCATGATAGGGCACTGCAGTGTCAATGAAGTATACTCCATGATCAATAGCATAATAAATTTGTTCTTTGGCCATTTGCTTGTCGATCATTCCATTTTTTGTCGGTAATCGCATGGCACCAAAGCCCAATGCAGATAATTCATCACCTGTCTTTTTAACAGTTCTTTTTTGCAAATATAACACCTCATTTATTTCTAAATTGTTAAAAATCCATTTTTAATATTTTCAATCTAATATCGAGTTTATTATGTGAAATACAATCTATGAAAATACAATCCTGAAATTATTGAGAAATTCCATCCCAGAAAAGGTCAAAAGCCTGTTCTTTAATTTTATCAACGGCTTTTTCTGGATATTTTTCAATATGGTCCACTGTGGACACGATGCTGCCCCATAAAAAGTCCACAATCAATTCATAAGAAATATTCTTAATCTCTTGTTTTTTCAAACCTACAGTATATGATTCTAAGGCCATTTCTAAGCGGTTTTCAATCTCTTCTTTTGTTAGAGAAGTTATGTATGGAGAACAATGGAAACTGAGAATAAATTGAAACATTTCTGGTTTTTTTATTCCGAAATCAACTAGGGATATCCACAAATATTTTATATTTTCCTTAAATGATTTTTCAATGTTGTAGTGGCCACTGATTTCACCCAGCATGGATTCTTTAGCATACAAATATAATCTATTGATTAACTCTTCTTTGGTTTTAAAATAGTGAAATAATGTTCCTGTAGCCACTCCTGCAGATTTAGCTATCTTTGCAGTGGATGTTCCATGAAATCCATTCTCTACAAATAGTTTTAATGATGCATTTAGTATCTGCAGTTCTTTTTCCTTCAAATTTTCACCTTATATTATAATTCATTAAATTAATATAGACTGATTAGTCAGTTTAGTATTTATATTTATTTATTTAAAAATTTTGAAATAGATACTTACCTGAAATACTTTTCATGTACTCTTCCACAAAATAGTTCATATAAGCAATTTATAATAATTAATTAGAAAATTTACAATCTAATATAACTAAATAGGGAATCCTAAAATGAAAATAGAGAAAAAAACAGTTCCAGAGCATCAAGTAGCATTTATTTATCAAATTGGTAGTTATGACAAAATTCCAAGCTGTTTAGGGGTTTTAATTGAATGGTTAGTAAAAAATGGCCTAGAACCAAAGTATCCAGTCTATGGAATGTATTATAATTCTCCTTTAGAAGTGACTCCTAGTGAATTAGAATGGGAAGTAGGGGCGGGATTTGAAGGAAAAATAGATGAAGAAAATCCTAAAAATCTAAATAACCAAGAAGTGCACCTCCAGACAATTTCTGAGCATCAAGTAGTTTCCACCGTATTTAAAGGCCCTTGTGGTGAATCATCATCAGTTTATGTGGATTTATACGAATACACGATCCAGAATAATCTAAAAATAGTGGGGCCCGTCAAAGAAATATATTTAAACAGTCCAGAAATGGCCTCGGCAGAAGAACTGCTAACCGAAGTCCAATTTCCAGTGATTTGAGCAATAAACTGATTTAAAATGAGACGTTATGTATGAATTATTGATGAATAGTTTAGAATACCTAATTGATACAATGATTAATAACCAGTTACAAATTTATTAATATAATTAATCAAATGGAGGTTTTTCGAATGGATATAATTGAAAAAAAATTTGAAGAGGCCACAGTAGTTTATATAGAATGTAAAGGCAGTTATCTAAAAATTCCAGATTATATGCAGGAGTTAGGAATGTGGGTAATGGATAAAGGCCTGGAAATGACTGGCCTCGTGTATGGAACCTACTACAACAGCCCAGAAGAAGTTCCTGAAGAAGAATTAATATATGAAATAGGTTTTTCAGTTGCCGGAAATATACCTGAAGATGAAAAAATAAAATCTAAGACCATAGCCAAACATATGGTAGTTGCAGCCATACATAAAGGTCCTTATACTGAAGTAGGGCCGGTGATTATGGGTGTTGCCGAATATGCAATATCAAATGGTTACAATATTGTAGGGCCTATTACTGAAGTTTACTTCAATGATCCCAATGAGGTCGATGAAAGCGAACTCCTAACTGAGGTACAGTTCCCTGTTATGAAAAAATAGATTAATGAAATTTCATTAAATAATTTTTTAATTAAAAATCTAATTTTGCTTTTTTCTTATTTTTAACTACTAAAATTACTTTTAATAAATTAAGAGGATATCTTTTAATAAATCATATTTTTTATAAATGGGAAATAACTATAAACTAATTAGCCAAGAAAATTATAATTTAAGTTTATAATCTAAAACATTAAAATTCATGAATATATTTTATCAAAGCTAATAACTGGAGTGTGTTTAAATGATGAGTGTTGATGATGTAAAAATGTATTATGACCAGGCCATGTCATTCTTAGGACAAGGAGAAATAAAAAAATCATTGGTATTTTTTGATAAAGCACTTAAAACTGATGAAAACTACTCTCCAGCATGGAACAATAAAGGTATAGCTCTTTTAAGTCTTGAAAAATATTCTGAAGCTTTAGATTGCTTTGAACATGTCATGGCCCTTAATCCTATGGACAGTATGGTAATATATAATAAAGGCTACGTTCTTTTAATGTTAGAAAGATATCAAGAGTCAGTAGATACTCTTGAGCTTTTTTTGAAAAGATATTCACAAAAGGACGATTTTTACAAGTTTGGACTCTATCTGCAAGCCAAAGGATTTTACAATCTTAAAAATTACGAATATGCTGAACTATTACTTCAAAAGGCAGTTAAAAAGGATAAAAACTTTAAAGAAGCACAGGAACTCCGATGTATTGTTTTAAAAGAAAAGAATTCAGCAGATTAATAGAGTATAATATTTTAATTATTTTTTATTTTTATTAACCTAGAAAATCTAATTATCAAAAATCTGATCTTTATTTTACTAATTATTTTACTCCAATTATGATTTAAAAAAGATTCAAATCGAATTCTATAAAGAATCAATTTTATCTCTTTTTAAATAGGCCATTCCTTGAAAAATAGCCACCAGATCCTCTTTTTCATCAGTTATCCTAACTGTATAAGATGATAATTTAGGATTTCTGGAAACTTCCTGGGCCTCAGCCATTAGCATTTTTCCTCTTCCAGCATTCATATAGGATATAGAAGCATTTATACCCACCGAAACATTTCCATGTGAATTGGCAGCAGCAGCAAAGGCCATATCGGCCAGAGAGAAAATAGCTCCTCCATGAACAATTCCCACACCATTTAAATGATTTTCTGTAATGTCCATTTTAACTTTAGCCCATCCTTTTTTTATTTCCAGGATTTCTATGCCATTAAACTTGGCAAATTTATCTTTTAGAAAATATTTTTTTATTTGCTCCATTATTAATTCCCCAATAGTTTAAATATAAGATAAAAATTTATTTAATAATTCATGCTGCAAATATTTTATATTGTAATTTTAATATATAACTCCTAAACAACATTAATTATTAAGATTCTAAGATATATGTATACCGTCCAGATCCAAATATAACCTGATTTTAAATTATAGCTGAAATTAATTAAATAAAATGAGTAAATAGTGAGTTGATAATATTAAAAAGCACTACAACACCACTCCCTACCAATCCGACCTTTATGATACTCATGTGATAAATACACTACCATATTATGGTTCTTATCATCAGGAAACCATTAATTTAATTAAATCGCTACCTTCCCCTCCAGAATTGTGGATGGATGCTGATTGCGGTACCGGTTCATTGGTTGGAAAAGCCTTAAGTGAATTTCCAGATACTCAATTTCTACTTCTGGATCCGTCTGAAGGAATGCTAGATCTGGCCAGATCAAAATTATCTGCTGAAAAAGATAGTGTTAAATTTCTTAATCCGTCAACAACTCAAGAATTCCATGAAAAATTAGAAAATAAACCAGATGTAATTACTGCCATTCAATTTCACCATTATTTATCATCGGAAGATCGAATAAAAGCCATTAAAGTTTGTTACGATATTTTAAAAGAAAATGGAGTATTTATAACCTTTGAAAATATTCGGCCACTGAATAACAAGGGAATAGATATTGGAAAAAGTTACTGGAAAAACTTCCAACTGGAACATGGAAAAAATGAAGAAGAAATCGATCAACATTTGGCTAGATTTGATTTTGAATATTTTCCCATAACTATTGAAGACCATCTGGCCGTTTTAAGAGATTCTGGATTTTCCACGTGGAAGTTTTATGGTATTCCTACCTGCAGGCCGGTTTCTACTGCATAAAATAAAATTTCTATCTTTAGAAATCGATTTTTACTCTATAAACAAAATTTAGATATTATTTGGATTTTTAATTTATGAGTATTGAGTTTAAAATTAAAATTGATTACAATTAAAAAAAAAAGAAGGGACATGCATGGAAAGTGAAAAATATAAAATAGGCTGGAAAAAGCTTAAAGAAGTTGATGGTAGTGCCGGAGAGGCCGTAGTAGAAAGTTTGAATGAAATCGCACCAGATTTAGGCAAATACATTATTGAGTACGAGTTTGGCGATGTTTACTCCCGTACAGGGACCTCCCTAAAGCAAAAAGAGGTTGCAGTGGTTGCCGCGCTAACTGCAATGGGAAATGCAGCTCCCCAATTAAAAGTTCATGTAAATGGGGCCATTAATGTGGGTTGTTCTATTGAAGAACTGGTAGAAATAATGATTCAAATGTCAGTTTACTGTGGATTTCCAGCAGCTATAAACGGTATAACTATATTAAAAGAAGTTATTAAAGAAAGAGATATTAAATTTAATCCAGTTTCTCAAAATTCAGATGAAAATAGATTTAAAACCGGGACAAAATGGTTAGAAAAATTGGAAGAAGGCCATATTCAGGAATTAAAGGAAAAATTAGATCCAATAGCCCCGGACCTGGTGAATTATATTATTGGACATGCTTATGGTTCAGTGTACAGCAGAAAAAATCTTGAAGCAAGTTTTCGCCAAATTGCCACTATATCTGCACTTACGGTTAAGGGAACAGCCCAGACCCAATTAGCATTCCATGTAAAAGCAGGATTAAGTGTTGGACTGACAAAAAAAGAAATAATAGAAACTATGATTCTGATGAACGTTTACGCAGGATTTCCAGCAGCCATAAACGGATTAAATGTTGCAAAAGATGTTTTTAAAGAGTTATAATCATTTTAATTATATATTATTTCCATTATTTTAGCCTAATTAATCAGTCAAAAAAAATCTTGTAAAATTTGGGCTTGATTTTGGCAAATTTATTTAAACTACAAAATGTAATAAAAATAATTAGTGTGAATTATAGTGTTGAAATTAGTATAATAATATTATAATAATTACATCATGAAAATTGACATTATAAATTAGTATTTATCAATAAGGTCATTATTATTAAATTGGGGATAAAAATAAGCAAAAAAATATTAATGACAGTTTTATCAAAAATTAGAATAGTTATTAATAATATTAAGGTGATTATATGGAAAGATTAGGTTCATTTAAAGAATATTTACCAATTAAATCAAAAAAGGCAGGAGATAAAAATGTGGGTTTGCTGGTTGATGGGCCAAACATGCTCAGAAAAGAATTTTGTCTTAATTTAGACTTTATAAAAGAACTTTTAGAAGAAAATGGTAGTTTAAAAGTAGCTAAAGTTCTTTTAAATCAATATGCATCTGATAAATTAATTGAAGCCATAGTTAACCAGGGTTTTTCTCCCATGATGGTGGCGGGAGACGTGGATGTTCAAATGGCAGTAGAGGCCTATGAATTGATTTACAACCCCAATATTGACATACTGGCACTTATGACCCGTAATGCCGAGTTTATGCCACTTATTAACATTGCCAAAGAGAATGGTAAAGAAACAATAGTAATCGGGGCCGAACCTGGTTTTAGTATTGCTTTAAAAAACGCTGCAGACATTACCCTTGTTTTAAATGGTGAAAACAGCTGCAAAGATTAATTTAATTATTTTATTATTTTAAATATAATTTTTGATTAATATTATTAATTTTTTATTTAATTTCTCTTCAATTTCATATTAATTTGATACTATTTTTTTATATTCATTTATTTTATCCTCTTTTTACTTAATTATAAATAAAATTTAAAACAAATTTATTATAATGACTAATAAAAAGGATTTGAAAAAGAAAGTGAGAAAGGTATAAACATGCTCATCATTCTGGAAGTCCTCGTCCTTTGATTAAAGTGATTATTATTAATATTTTAGTCCGTAATGGCCAATTTATAAATAAACAATTATCTTTAAGGTTTAAGTCGATTAAATCCATAATGTCAGTTATCAATTAATTTATTATTCAGTTAAGGGGTGAAAAAATGTATAATAATATACTATTAACCACAGATGGTTCCAAATATTCAAAAAAAGCGGGTGAACATGCTATAGAGCTTGCAAAATTAATCGGTTCAAGTATAACTGTTTTAAGTGTAATTGAAACCTCTTACATTCAAACCTTGCCTGAAGGAGACTTAATTGAAAGAATGGAAGATGTAATGAAAAAAGAAGGTCAAAACGCCCTTGATAGTTTTACCCAGCAATTAGAAATGAGTAAATGCAATGGTTCGTGTGAAAATATAACATTAAAAACCGAACTTAAAGTGGGAAGTCCCTCAGAAACTATTTTAGAAACCATTAAAGAAGAAAATATAGATCTAGTAATTATGGGAAATTCTGGAAAGCATGGTTTAGACCGTTTTTTACTGGGAAGTGTGGCTGAAAAAGTTTTAAGGTCGGCAACGTGCCCAGTATTAATTGTACGTTAATTGTACCTTATTTTTTGGTTTATACGCACACAAAATTTTATTTATACTAAGTTTATTACAAAGTTAATCTGAGTTTTTATTTTTTTATTCCTATAATAAATAATTAATAATTTTATTTTAATTAAACTATTTTTATCGTTCCAATATGAATATTGATCCCCTTAAGTCGTTTAAATCAACAAATATGCTTAAAATCTATTGAAAATGAAAAATATCTGTTAATCAACCACAAGATTTATATATTCCTGATTTCATATTGTGTGAATTAGATAGATGCCTAAAAGAAATTAGATAGATGCCTAAAAGAAATATATTCCTGATTTCATATTGTATGAATTAGATAGATGCCTAAAAGAAAATTAGGCAGTTATTCTTGAAAATAAGAAAAATGAACAGTTTTAACAGATTATACTAAATTTCTAATCAGTTCAATAAAAAAAACACTTTAAATTAAAAACTGATCAATGTGGTGCCTATGAATAAATGGGGATAAAAAATGCAACAAATAAATCGAATTAGTAAAAAAGAAATAAGTACTATTATGCATCATACTGGTGATGTTTGTCTTCTTTTAGGGATAGCCATCCTAATACCAATTATAATTTCATTAATTTATAATGAACCCCAATATATAGTTCCTTTTTTATCTGCAGCGATAGTTACCATGCTATTTGGTGCCATAAGCAGAAAGTTGTTTAAAAAAGAAGGAAACATGTCCCTTAAAGTGGCCATGGTTTTTTCCACTTTGATATGGTTGATTGTGTGCGCCCTAAGTGCCCTCCCCTACTATTTTTCCGGTGAATTAACATATCTTAATGCTTATTTCGAGGCCATGTCTGGTTTTACCACTACTGGTTTCAGTATGTACCCTAATTTAGATGTTGTTTCTTATACCATGAATTTCTGGCGAGCATTTACCCAATGGCTCGGCGGTTTAGGAATTATATTTCTGATTTTAGCTCTTTTAAGATCCACTGGTGCGGATGTAATGCGTTTATATCTTGCAGAAGGCCGTGATGAAAGATTACTGCCTAGTGTAAAGCATACTACTCGAGTGATTGTTTATATTTATGCAGGATTCACTGTACTGGGAATAATTCTCTTTATTTTGGCAGGAATGCCTGTTTTTGATTCTATTTTCCATACTTTTACCGCATTATCCACTGGTGGATTTGGTATGCATAATACCAGTGTTTTATTCTATAATAGTGTGTGGATTGAAATTGTGGCCATGATTATAATGATGATTGGTGCCACAAACTTTGCCTTGCACTTTACAGTGATAAAAGGTAACTGGAGGGAATATTTCAAGGACATAGAAACCAAGGTGGCTTACAGCCTTATAATCATATCCACCATCCTGGTTACATTTATGTTGCTTAAAAACCATATTTATGGTACAGGCATATTGGAAAACCTTCGATTTGCTCTATTCCAAGTAGTATCTGCCGTAACCACTACTGGACTGCAAACCGCATTCTATCCAGAGATTCTTAAACAATGGATTGGCCTAGGTCTATTCTTAATAACCCTACTTATGATTATTGGTGCTGGATCCGGCTCTACTGGTGGGGGTATTAAATGGCTGAGATTCGGAATACTAATAAAAAGTATGGTCTGGCAAGTTAAGTCATTCATATTGCCTGGCAAAGCCATAGTCCCCAAGAAAATTCACCATGTGAGTGAATTAAATGTAACTGATGATGTTTTAAGACTCGTTGGAGCATTTGTATTTACCTATTTCATGGTTTATATTGCCAGCGTAATCATAGTTCTGCTTTATTACAATGATATTTCTCAAGTAATCTTTGAAGTGGCCTCTGCCCTGAGTAATGTGGGTCTTTCCAGTGGTTTGATTACGGCCAGTTCTCCAGCAGTGGTAAAAATTGTATTCATCATTGATTTCTGGATGGGACGGTTAGAAATATGGCCGGTGCTTTTATTAGCATTTATAACCATTAAAAATATTTCCAGAAGATAAATATCTGGATTTATTTTTATTTTTTTCATTTTTAATTGATTAAAAGTTAAAATAAAAATATATATTCATTATTATTCCAAATATAAGCTTAAAATATCTTATTTTACTTAATAAATAACTTAAACAATTTTTAAAAAAAGCGAAAAGTTTATATAGAAATATAACAATTGTTATATAACGATTGTTATATCGTTAAGTCTAGTATCCTATTAAAAATAGGTGTCCAAAAATCAATCCTCCAAAATGATTTAAAAAATGTGCAAGACCTAAACGAAATAGCTCTTTTCGAGGTGCCAAAAATATGTGTAGATGTGAATAACTAAATAAAAACCAAGAAAACAGAATCTGAAGCAAATTTAAGGCCCAAAAGGTGTTAAAAATGAGATAAAAAATGTTTCATAGCCCGGCTAAAAGTACATCAAAAGCCGGGCCCCTATTAATGTGTCACCAAAGATTGCCTTGTAAAGCTAATAAACATAACGTCATCTGTTTATTGGCTAATAGTTCAAACCTCCTAACATAGGGACTTTTGATATTCTAACCGGAGATAGCTTTCGTACAACCACCACCATAATCTCCAGTTATGAATTCAAAAATATTTCATAATTGTTTTTATTTCTTAAAAGTCATTATAAATTAAATTTAAAAAAATTATTAATTTTATCATTTTTTATCTTTTTTAAACCATTTTTTCTAATTCCATGTTTTTCAATTAGATAATTATTTAAATTTTCTTTTTGTATGGTGTTTAAATCCAGTTTAATTGATAAATGCATCTAAAATAAATACTTTGAAGAATAAAATATCTTTAGAGTTTATATTTAAGAGGTGCTTAAATGAAATCTGATAATTTACTACCAATAGTTTTAATTTTGATAGCGTTGGTCATTGTAGGGGGAGGTATTTATTATTTTTACAACTGGACCAGTGACTTTGATCAGGGCGATGTCTTTTTCCAGATACCAGTGGGATGGACTCAAAACCAGGTCGTAGGTGATTTTAATAACACCGTGTATTCTCAAGTAGTTTACAGCAAACAAATACAAAATGAATCTGGTGCCAATCAAGAAGCTTTCATCATATTCCAAATGCGAAAAAAAAGTGGAACTGGATACAATTCAACTAATTTACAGGTTTCCATACTTAATTCAACTAATTCTACCGTGAGCAACATAAAAATAAATAATTACACTATGATGCAGTACACCTTGAATGGAGAAGATTTAGCCAATAAAATCACTACAATAAACATTGGAAAATCTATTTTCATGATTGAATACAATTGCCCGCCTTCAGTTAAAAATGAAACTGAAAATGCCTATTCCACGGTATTAAAATCAATTAAAATAACCAGTTAAATAAAATATTTTAATATCTTTTTTTTATTTTTAAAGTCGAATATTCAGCAAATATTAATAAGTTAAAGTTAAATTATTTAATTCAAACTATGCAATAATTGATATTAAAATTGATTTAGGCGATGATTTTTATGCAAATAGAAGAAAAATTAGTGAAAGAACAGCAACTGGCAGTTATTAATTATAAAGGAGCTACGGAAGATATGGGGAAGCTCATATATGAAATATCGGCCTGGGCCAAAGACAATGAAATAACTCTTTCAGGACCTCCTTTCGCCATATATTACTCCTCACCCCAGGAGAATGCAGAAGAGGTTGTATACGATGTTGGTTTTCCTATGGAGGGGAAAGTCCAGGGGACTGGAAAAATAATTATAGCCACTGTACCAGAACATACTGTAGTTTATGCTGTGCACAAAGGATCCTATGCAGACTTGCCCCTGGTTTATCAGTCCATGGTAGAATTTGTTATGATGAATAAATACGATGTAATTGGTTCTCCCAAAGAAATCTATTTCAATTCCCCTGATGAAGTATCTGCCTGCGAATTATTGACTGAAGTACAGTTTCCAGTCATAAAAATGTAAGGTTTACCCCATTTTTTACAACTTTTTATTTTTTTTTGTATCGGGTTAGTAGGATTAAAGTTAATGGGGTTGAACCAGATTTGAAAATTTCTAAAACTTAATTTTCTGTCTATTAATTGTTAAATTGTAATTAAGCTAAGATCTAATGCTTTTTAAATGTCCAGACTGTATTGTTATTCTTTTTATCATACTCGACTTTTTGAAATGATATTTTATAATTATATAAATCACCCAATAGATACACATAGATTATGCATGGGGCAATAGTTATTGGGATATTTTCTTTATTTAATTCAATTATACTTTCCATTAACACGGGATTTATAACAGTTAAAACTGCATTATTGCTTGTATCATCGAATAATAAATCATCTGCCAATCCCATTTCTTCAATGAATGCTTTTTTTAAACCTTCTTCAGTTAAATTATTTTTATCAATAATACTTTGAGAATCAAGATAGTTTACAACATATTTTGCAGATAATCTTGACAGTGTTCTTGAATTTTCACCCAACACTTTATATATAGATTTATTTACCAGAAAAGTCATAGTATTTAATAGTTTAGTTGATTTAGGCAAGATATTAACCTCCTTTTTATATCCATATAATTACATATTATAAAAAATTTACTTTAAAGGTGTGAAGTTTGGGGTGTTGTTATTTTTTTATGTGTTTTTGTGTCCAGTTTTTCATTTTATGGTGCAGGTATTAGTAATCCGTTATTGTTTGTATTTCTTTTTGATTTGTTCAGGTTCTGTTTGTGTGTAGTAATTTTCCACGGCGTTAGATATTCGTGGTATTTTATGGTCTTCCATAAATTGGGTGGGTTGTTTATAATCTGGAACGATTTTTTTTGTTTAATTAGCCTCTGTAAAACACGTGGTATTCTATCGACATCATTTAATAACCTTTTAATCTTTGATAACTTGTTTTTATGTTGTATGTGCAAATATTTTTTTTATATCTGAAATAGAGGCATGAACTAGTTTTTCAGCTTTTTGTGCGTTTTTTACTGCGTAATTATATTGTATATTCTGTCACCAATCGTTTTAAACAAGTAAAAGATGCATAATTGATGTTTAACACCAATATAATCCATTATATTTTTCTATAATGGCATAAGATCCGTAGTGATTGATATTAAATGTTGATTAGTTGTTGATTCTTGTATAAACTGTGTTATGGTCCGTGGTGTTCTTTTAGGACTATTTTCGGTTATTGGAATATTCCGTATTTGGTCATATAATGTAATCAATACATTCTATGCCATTAATTCGTAAAAATTGCTCATCATATGTTTAATATTCAGAATAAAAACGTTCGGTGTTTTTAATCATGTTTTCAGCCTAGGGTAAGCCAATTCGTGATTGATTGATGTGATAGTGAATTTCCCAGGAAATTCTGTAAGTCTAACTGAGTTTTAAGAAGTTAACGATAACCAGTTTCGATAAAAGACTTTAATTAATCTTTAAATAAGTAATTATATCATTTATATGGCTTAATAAGTGAATTGATGTTTGTGTGAATTTTCGTCCGAAGTTTTGCAAAGATATCGCCGCAAATAAACATTCGAAGGCTCATTATCATCAATTAACAACTTCTGATGGCGATATTCATGTTTAAAATATTTTTAGAACCACGATGAAAGCATTTTGGATTTTTATGATCAAAATGATTATTTTCGTGTAAGCACAGTTTTAATTGATGTTTTATGTGTTTCACACGGATTTTAGGCGATCTTTTAGAATGGTTTAAAATCGTGTTTTCCGTTAAAAAATCAAAAACTAAGTTTATGGAGTCAATAAACAATTTAAAGTAGGTTTAATTTGATTTTTCATGATAATATCGTCTACTTTCATTTAATACTCATATTTAACCACTTTAATTTTAAATTACGGATCAAAAAATCGTGAAATAAATATTTTCATGATTTTTTCGCAACCACCATCTAAACTTTGCATCACCTTAAATGATGAATAGAATTTTTATCTGTGATTTTGATGTTTCTATAAATTTCATACCGAGTATTTTTAGATTTTTAAGGATTAAATACCAAATAAAAACTCAATCTAGTGCTTTTTCAGCTATATCTTTAAATGAATCTGCAATATAATCTACTTGCTCTTTAGTCATCCCATAAGCACTACATTTAAACCATTCGGTTTGGCCACGCTTTATACCAACTATCTTTCGTTTTTTCAGTTCTTCATAAAGGAAAAATCCTCTTCGCGGGTGATTTTGGGCAATTTCATGGAAAAATGGTGTTTCAAATCTCACCAGATCATGATTAGTTGGCCGCATACCCACTTGTACCACACCATCAATTTCCTCCATTTGTTCTACAAAATTTCTGGCCTTTTGGACTTCATCATCCCATTTACTTACTCGTTCAACTAAATGGGGCAAAGATGCCATTAAGGTGGCCACTGGAGCACCCCTACTGGTACATCCAAGCATCTCAATTTCCTTTTTTTGGTGTCTGGAAGACCTTTCCAGAAGTTTGTCAGCCCATTCTTCTTTCATTCCTAGAACACCAATAGGGCCTGATGCTGCCATACTTTTATGGCCACTGCCCACTACAAAGTCAACATTTAGTTCTTTAGCATCAATAGGGAGCCTTCCCATGGAATAAGCACAGTTTAAAACCAGTGGGACACCAGCATCCTGACAGATTTTTCCTATTTTTTTAGCATCAGTTAAATTCCCATAATTTCCATCAACATGAGTCAAAAGTGCGAGTTTTATTTCTCCTTTCTCATCAATAGCATTTTCTAGAACTTCCCTATATTTTTCAGGAGTTATTTCGAATTCTGGGCCACCATTATTCGGAATCTCAACCATATTTAAAGAATTACGCTCTGCCGCCAGGTGAGTAGTATAATGAGCATTTCCATCCACTACAATGGTGTCCCCTTTATCACATAAAGCATGCATAATCGCAAATTTACCTTCCCTTGCCCCATGAACAGTTCTCACTGCATCAACATTAATAAATTTTGCCAGATCCTCTAAAAATCCGCCAATGGAGGGTTTAGCAATTTCATCTAATCGTCCTGCACAGTAATCACAGACACTGTATCCATCACCAAAATCATATAGTGCCTCTCTAGCGGCTGCCGAAAGAACTCCTCCCCTTTGAAGAGGGTTTAAGTTCAGATTTTCCCGTTCCACACTCCGAGTAAGGCCATAATTTTGACATTCCATATTATCACCACTATTTAAACAATCTAATGAATCTAATTAAATAAAATAATTAATTCTAAGGATTAAATTCTAAGAATTGAACTAAGGAGTAACTTTTAGAAACATAAAATCCTTATTTATCCAACAACCCTCAAATCATGAGCCAGAATCTTCGGAATTACAAATGATCCATACTGCCTCACAGGAGATTTAATTTTCTCAGATGATTTTAAAGAGTCGAAAATATTTCCAGATAGCATAGCTTTCTTGACCGGGGCCTTTATTTCACCATCTTGGATTATAAAAGCATTATTGGCTTCCACTGAGAAATCTCCAGAAATAGGATTGGCGGTGTGTGCCCCTAAAACATCCGTTACTAAAATAGCATCTTTTAATTCAGATAAATCTCTTTGTTTTGTAAATTCTAAAACCAGATTGCTTGGGCCTACAGATGGAGTTTCTGCAAAGGAGCGGCTACCATTTCCAGTGCTGGAAGTTTTTCCTTTATGGGCCGTATATAAATCGTATATAAATCCTTTTAAAATACCATTTTCAACTAAAGTCGTTTTTTCTGAGGGCGTTCCTTCCCCATCACAGCGAGATGATAAAAGGCCATTTTCCAAGGTACCATCATCAAATATACTAACATTTGGAGAAAATACTTCTTCACCTACTTTATCAGCTAATATAGATCTTCCTCTTTGAACATTATCTGCATTTATAGCACTGATAAAAGTCCCTAAAAGGCCTGCTGCAGCATGATAATCTAGTACCACATCCATGTCCTTGGTTTCTACAGATTCTCCACCAATAGAATTTTTAGCAATTTGACAGACATGTTTAGCCAGTTTTTCAGGATCAATATCCATAAAACAGGAAGATATTGAATCATATGCCGTGGATTTTTCCCCATCTTTTTCAGCATTAACGGCAATGTATCCCCCAAATCCAGTGGAAATGTTCTTGGACTCCACCCCATTAGAATTTAAAATAAAGGATTCTGCAAGGCCGGTGGAAAATCCACCAGAGGTAGACTCGCATTTTTCTTCCATTACTGTATCCAGCATGGATTGGGCGAAATTTATGGCGTCTTCCACTTCCATAGAATTAAATTTTGAATCATAAGTTCCTTTAATGTTCGAATAATTCCCCGGCTCTGCTAGAACAAAGTTTTCATCCTTTTCATTAGCTTTTGAATTAGAAACAGCGCGTTTAACCGCGATTTCAATTTCTTCGAGATCAGAAGTGTATGAAAATCCCATTTTGCTGTCAATAATGACCCTTATTCCCAATCCCAGTGTTGAATCTTCTTTAGCAAAATCTATGTGGTCTAGTTGTAAGTCTAATTGAAGTGATTCTTCCTTTTCAACGAATATTTCCACTATATCCGCATATTTTTGGGCCTCTTTAAGGGCCTGCTCTGCTATACTTTCCATCATCTCTTAAAACTCCCTGGTTGAATTATAATCCAATAAATCCAAAAATTAATAGTTCCACGATTATTAGAACTATAAATGCCCTTGGAATAAATAATTTTCATTATACTTCTTTAATAATAACTTAAATATGAAATTCACTATTATATTTCTTTAATAACTTCTTTAATTTATTATGTTAATTAATATGATTATTTATTTGAAACAATTTATTTTTATTATAATAAATTTAAAAATAATAATTTTAATAGCTCTATTTATTCAAATAAACTAGAAAATTTCAGTTTTAGAATAAAATATTATTAATAAAATTTATTAAGACCAATCAGATAATACAAAACGCTCAATGGCCTCGGCCACACCATCACCATAAGGTTTTTTAGTTACATAATCTGCAATTTCTTTTAATTCAATATCAGCATTGGCCACTGCCACTTTATGGCCAGCTACCTTTAAACAGTCAATATCATTTTCACTGTCCCCGGCAGCCAGGATATTTTTGGTTTTAATACCCATTTCATGGGCCACAATTTCCAGAGACGAACCTTTATTTACCATAGGGTCGGTTAGATGTAGGGCAAACTTGGTATCATATATTTCCACATCTTGGCCCTTTAAAACATCTTTAATTATATTCTCAGATATATTTCTAAAAAGAGCTATTTCTGATACTCTCATTTCAGAAAAAGGAACTCTTTCCACTTTTTCCCGGGTTTCAGCTTGATTTTTTAAGTAATTATAAGCATTTTCCGCCTTTTTAATATCCCCTAGAACTTTCATCTGGCCCTGTGAAAGAATCACACCACCATTTTCAGCTACCAAGCCGCCGCTTGTACCCAAAAACACGGAAACTGCTCTAGTAAAGCACAAAATATTACCTGTGACTATAATAACTGGTATTCCCGCATTTTCTGCTTTTCTAATGGCCTCAATGGCACTTATACATACCTTACGAGTGTGATCAGTTATTGTTCCATCAATATCTAAGGCAATGGCTTTAATAGAGTTCATTTTTTTTTCTCCGGTTTATTTTAGATGAATTAATAATCTTAGAGTTAAAAAAAGTCAAAAATAAAAAAGGGCTTATTTTAAAGATTTATTTTTTAAAGAGTTAATTGAATTAAAAAGATTATTTAAGGGAACTGTAACGATGGGCAATATTACAGGTACCTTCTTTAGAAACCATACACGCCCCAATAGGATTCATTGGAGTACATTCTTCCTTAAATAACTTACATTCTTCTGGCCGAGCGACTCCCCTAAGAATAGGGCCACATATACAACCAGTAGGTGCTTCTTTTACCCTTTCAACTTTTATGTCGAATTTTTCGCGGGCATTAAACTGGGAAAATTCATCTCGAACTTCCATAACAGAATCTGGAATTTCTGGAAATCCTCTCCATTCTCTGCTAGTTATATAAAATACATCGTCCAAAGCTTTCTGGGCCTTTAAATTACCTTCTTCCCTGACAGCTCGTTTGTATTCGTTTTGGACTTCGGCTTTTCCAGCTTTGATCTGTCGCAGTATCATGTAAACCGCCATTAGAACGTCCAATGGATTGAATCCTGCAACTACCTGAGGTATTCCATATTTTTCAGAAAAAATTTCGTACGGTTTAGTGCCTATGATAGTAGCAACATGCCCTGGCTCTATGAGTGCATTTAAGTTCACTTCACCCGATTCAATCAAAAATTGGAGTGCCGGTGGAATCATTCGGTGACAGGAAAGTATGGAAAAGTTTTCTGGCGGTCCGGCCAGTAATTCTGACGCAGTAGTGGGAGCCGTGGTTTCAAATCCAGCTGACATAAATACTACTTCATTGTCCAGTTTTTGAGCAATTTCCACCGCATTATTCACCCCATAAACTATCCTAACATCGGCCCCATCTTCTTTGGCCTCAGCCAGTGAACTTTCAGAACCCGGTACTCGGAGCATGTCCCCAAAGGTAGTTATGGTTACTCCTTTCTCGGCCAGTTGGAGACATTCATCAATTTCACGTGCAGGTACACAACAAACTGGACAACCTGGCCCGGCCACCACTTCTACTTCTTCAGGAAGTAGTGTTCTGATTCCGTGATGCATTATAGTGTGTTCATGAGACCCGCAAACGTGCATTATTTTTACTGGTTGGGATATTTCTTCAATCCTTCCCACAATTTCCCTGGATAAGTTTTTCATGGCTTCACCTTACTTATTTCAATTATAATAAAGAGGATAATTAATTAGGCCCAAAAAGACCCATATAATCCCTATTAATTATTGAATATATAAAGAATCTTAATTGATTTAATTATAGTTATGCTACTATATGCTAATTGAGTAAATAAGTTTATACAAAATAAGCAGAGTATTGCTAAAATTAAGATTTTTATTAGAGTTTTTTTATTGAATATATGAATACAATTATTATCTATTTTATGTTTAATTTTAAAATATTAGTAGAATTAGAAAAAATATCTTATCCATTTAGCCAAAGAAGGCTTAAAATGTTTTAATATAAAGATTAACCTGAATTCAAATAAGCTAAAAAAGATAATGATTAATTGAGCATATAAAGTCCATAACCATATTAAATAATATTTTTTAATCTTCAATTGGTTGTTGAGTAAATTTTTTATTGAATGATGTTCCAATGAACGTTAAAACAATAGATAGGAAGATTACTAATATTGTATTTTCAATTGTAGGTAGGAAATGTAATTCTCCAGTAGAAATCATATACAATGCAGTTGATCTTGTTTCAGTACTTGAAAGCAAATTTTGAGTATTCTGATTGAGTAATATTTGATCTATTGTTAAATTTGTTACTCCTAATATAAAACCAAAGATAATCGGATTTCCTTTTGATTTGTATCCTATTATAATAGGTATTGCTAAAAGTAGTAGAAATCCTAATGTGGTTAAATAGCTTATAGAATCACCGATATTACTATAAACGTCATTAAAAATTGATAATCGCCATAAAGCTGTTACAATGGCCATACCTATTATTCCAATTATTAAGTATTTAATTTTAATATTCATTATTTTTCCCTAGATTATTGTTACTATATTATTTTTACATTATTTACTTCACAATATTAACTTTTTTCTAAAAAATAATGGAACCTATAAATGACTAATGAATCCTAAATATGAATCAAAAATCTAAAAAACAGGCCATAAAATCTATTGATAAAAAAGCAAATTTAAAATATTTATCTATAAAACAAATTCAAAGAATTTTCATTAACTCAAAAAAATAAAAAAAGTGGGTTTTACCCCGAAATCAATCTTTTCCTTGGGCATTACTATTCCTGCGACTATAGTCAATACTGCAATTGCTAATAAAGCTAATGGAGCTCCTGTATCTTGTATAGGGACGTTATTACCACTAGAACCATTGGTTCCATTAGTTCCATTCCTAATCACATCAACAACAGCTGAAGAACTGTTAGTTCCAGGATTAGGATTAAATGAACTTGAACCAACAGTTGCAACATTTTCCCAAACACCATTTTTAATAGTTTTAGCTAAAATGCTAAGAGTTGCACTGGAACCATTTGGAAGATCACCAATAGTCCATAGTCCGGTGGCTGGATTGTAAGATCCAGTACTGGCCACTGAAGAAACATATTGGAATCCATCAGACAATAAATCAAGTACAAATGCACCTATTGCTGTGTCTGGTCCGTTATTTTTTACTTTGATCATGTATGTCACTAGTTGTCCTAAAGTTAATTTAGTAGGATTAGCTGTTTTAGTTATACTCAAACTTGCTGCTGTTGGTACGTTTATAGTAGCATTAGCTTCGTTAGCCCAGTTGGTCATTTCCCCTGTTGCATTTACAGTGCGGTTATGTTTAGAGTTGCGTTAGTATTGTTTAATAATGTTCCTACATTCCACATCCCGTTGTGGAGTCATATATTACTTGTGAAGATAGGTATGAAACGAATACTAGTCCTGTTGGTAAGTTATCTACTACTTGCACGTCTGAGGCATCGTTTGGTCCGTTGTTATGTGCTGTTACCGTGAATATAATTGTACTTCCATAGTTTGGAGTAGAGTTATTCACCGTTTTTGTTATTACCACGTGTGAATGTGGTGGTATGTCCAATTGTGCACTTGCATTGCCGTATGGTGGTCCTTGTGGGTATTGTGGGTTGAATGTGGATTGTGCTGTTTGAATTACTGTGTTGGTTAATGTTGTATTAGCAACTGTTATCTGTCCAGGTATGGCAATCCAAACTGTTTATCCTACCGTACTAGGTACTCCTGAGACCCCACTTCCCCATGTTAATGGCATGTTAACCCAGTTTCCTGAATCAAATTTATATTGCCAGTAATTGGCAGGTGCGAATCCTGCTGGTATAGTGTCACTTAGAGTGATTGAAGCATCACTTGGGCCGAGATTTGTTGCATTAAAGATAATCCAGACGTTATCTTGGTATTGTGCTGTGGTTATTGGTGTTCCATCTTGCATTGCTCTCCATTCTTTATGAAGAGTAAAGATAATAGTGAATGTTACTAAACTCCAATAATCTGGTGTTGGATTGTCAACTGTTTTGTTTAGTACTACATGTGCAGACGGATCCACGGTCACGTTGACAGTTGAGTTGTTGTCTGGGTGTGGATCGAAGGTTGTTGTGGTTACGTTAGCGAAGTTGGTTATTAACCCGGTGGCGTTTACTATTGCAATTATATTTATTGTTGCATTTTGGTTGTGTCCTATGGTTCCCAAGTTCCAGGTGTAAACGTTCCCTACGACTGAAAATGGTACTGTTGATGATACGAAGATCAGGCCTGCTGGCCATAAATCCTGGACCACTACATTTTCTGCTGGATCAGGTCCTTATTGCACACACCAATTGTGAAGTGGATGGTATCATCAAAATCTGGTGTTGAATGATCCACCGTTTTTATGATGGTCATATCCGCTACGGGCACGTATGGCTGATTGACACTTAGTTGTACTGAGTCGTGGTTGTTTAGTGGGTTGGGGTCGAATTCAGTTCCGTTGACATTGACGTTGTTGGTTATGTTTCCAATGAATGGATTATCTATGGTGGCATTAAAGGTAAGAGTCACTATTTGACTGAATGTTAGAGTTCTTATGTTCCATATTCCAGTAATAGGATCCCAAGTTCCCTGACTAGGATTTGTAGCACCAAATGATGCTATTCCTGTGGGTATGGGGTCGTATGCCATTACGTTAGTTGCGTCATTGGGTCCGAGGTTTGTAGCTGTTAGGGTGAAGGTCACATTTTGTCCAGAGGTTAGGTCTAGTGTTTGGTTTGCTGTTTTTATTATGGCCAGGTCTGCAGCGGGAATTAAATTGTTGATTGCTGTGGCACTATTATTTAATGTTCCATTAAGATATGCATTCACCGTGTTGGTGATAGTACCTGAAGCTTGAGTATTTATATCTACAATACCTCTAATCCAAAAAGTAGCAGTCTGACCAACAGCAGATTTCCAAGAACTACATTCTGTCCTGAGGCGTACGGATTCCAGTTAACATTATCCAGTGAGTATTGTACCCCACTAGTTAAAGATGCAGGTATGGTGTCCGAAAAGCTCACGTTCCAGGCAGTATGTGGACCATTGTTTTGTATAGTCATGTGGTAAGTTAACAAACTACCAGGCCAAATTGGCTCAGGATTTCCTTCTTTGGTCACATTAAGACATGCTGGGAAGTCCACTAGAGGTATGGGTAATGTTAATCTTCCTGGGTTGTTATGTGGGTCTGTGTAAGTAATGTTAGCTACTAAGTTGGTGGGAATGTTGAATCCGTTCTTCATTGACATTAAATTGTAACTTACGTTCCAGTTTTGTCCTTGTCCCAGACTTGATATAAACCAGGTTAATGTTCTGGTATTATCTGGGTTTAAAACATTGGTTGTGGGTGCAATGGTAGCTCCTACATAGGTCATGTAATTGGGTACAACGTCTGTTACTGTTATATCTTTAGCTTTAGTGGTTATACTCTGGAATATCTTGTTATAGATGCTGTCTATGACCGAGGCATTGTTGGCAAAATAATATTGCGGCACGCCGTTGATAACAGATGCCATCTGTGTTAATACATTAGCATTAACGTCTGGTCCCAAACCTATGGTGTAGACATTATATCCCAGACTTTAGCCTGAGTGGCAAAAAATATAGCCCTCTGGTTAGGAGTGCTTGTAGAGTTACCTCCTGCATTAAAGTCTCCATCTGTTAGTAAGATGATGTTCCTTTGATTAGCGGGAAGTGAGGATAAACTGAGTATATTAATGGAGGTTTGCATTGCCAGAGCACCATTGGTTGTTCCTCCAGGAGTGTTCTGGTTCACTACATTAATGGCCTGAGTAAAGTTACTGGTTAAACCTTGCTGTTGTTTTATTATGTTAGCCCAATTAACTACACATACTTTATCGGTGGTGTTGTTCATTTTGTTTATGAAAGTAATGGCTCCCGTTTTTCTAAGACCTGTGGGGGTCACTGGTACTCATACTTCCAGAAGCGTCTATGGCAAAAACCACATCAGCAGGAAGTCTGGTTGAATCACTGGATCCATTCACTTCTATGTTAACCGTGGCTGTATCAACCCCGGTTACTTGGGCTGTTTTATTTGCTTCTACAGGCTGAGCATATACTGATCCAGCCATGAAAAGCACCATGACTACCATGAATAAACTCATTATAATCAATTTCTTTTTCACTTTTCCCCCCTTTTCAAATTTTCACCTCCTTTATATTACTATTATGTATAATATATGGTCTTAGAAACATAATTAATTATTTATCATGTTTTTTTCTATATTGGCCAATAATTTTTAATATGATAACTTTTTAATTGAACAATTCATAATTATTTTAGAAATTATCTAAAAAATGTCTAATTTAAAATAAAGCAATATTAATAAAATTCAAGCAAATTCAAGAACAAATTAATAAAAAAATCATATAAGGCCAATATATTTGTATTAAAAATAGAGTTCAGGTCAATAGAATCATTCAATACACATAATTGTACATCATATTAATAATTCTCGAGAAAATAAAAGAAAAATTTTCATATTTTAAGAGATAATGTGGGAAATACTGTGAAAAAATGGTCAAGTTCGTCATATGTAGATTTAACGAACATGTGGCAAGGAAAAACACAAATATAATACTATAAAATATATTAGTAATACAATAATAAGTATTACTTAAAGGAGATTCTAGTATGAAATTTGATGTTGCCTCCCAAGATCATATTGACTTATGGGTACTAAGAAAAGATTAGAAAAATCAACTCTAAAAGCCTATCTTAATTGCTGAAAAACTTTTGTGAATTAATTGGTAAAACACCGGATGAACTTATCTTGGAAGCATATGCTGAAGATGAAAAGGGTATTAAATTGAGGGATAGGAAGATTAATCTTTATTTTTTAAAATTTAAAAGAAAGCTAGAAAACGAGGGAAACCCCAATGGAACTATCAAATTAAATATTTATGCTTTGAAGTCATTTTATAGTAGTTTGGATATACAGGTCCCTAATTTTAAACTCCCCGAGAGGATATATCTCTGGAAAAAACTATAGTAAACTAATATCACAGTTTGAACTTTTATCTAATAGACGGCCTATATATATATTAGTAATTCTTAACTTCTAATTATAAATAACAACATCTTAAACCAGTATGATTAGATTCATTAAGATTTTGATTAGATATGAGAATTTCATGCCACATAAATATTTAATTAGTGTTTTTAAAATAAGAAGATGATGATATGACATACGTAGAAGATGTATTAGAAGAGCTGAAAAGAAAAAATCCTTATGAACCAGAGTTCATACAGACTGCAAATGAGATTTTAAGATGTCTTAATGTAGTGTTTGAAAGGCATCCTGAATTTCAGGAAGCAAAGATTTTAGAAAGATTTTTAGAACCTGAAAGAGTGGTTATGTTTAGAGTACCCTGGGTTGATGATAATGGTGAAGTACAGGTGAATCGAGGTTTTCGTGTTCAGTTCAACAGTGCACTTGGCCCATATAAGGGAGGGCTTCGTTTTCATGAGACGGTTAATTTATCGGTTCTTAAATTATTAGGATTAGAACAGATTTTAAAAAACAGTCTTACAGGCATGTCAATTGGCGGTGCAAAGGGTGGAAGTGATTTCAATCCAAAAGGCAGATCCGATGCTGAGGTTATGAGATTCTGCCAGAGTTTCATGATTGAACTTAGTAATTATATAGGGCCTGATATTGATGTCCCTGCTGGGGATATTGGTGTGGGTTTAAGAGAAGTGGGTTACCTATTTGGGCAGTATAATAGAATTACAAACCGGCATAATTGCGTATTAACCGGAAGTGGAATAGAATATGGTGGATCTCTTGTAAGAACAGAAGCCACAGGTTATGGCCTTATTTATATATTGGAAGAAGCTTTAAAAGCAAGGGGAGAAACTTTGGAAGGTAAAAAGATAATAGTTTCTGGTTCAGGAAATGTGGCCATATATGCAGCTGAAAAGGCTATACACCTTGGAGCAACAGTTATTGCTATGTCTGACTCAAAAGGTTACATTTATAACGAAAATGGAATATCTATTCCATTTGTAAAACATATAAAAGAAGAACAAAGAAAATGTATTTATGAATACTTAAATGATTTTCCTGATACCATCTATAAAGAAGGAAGTAACGGTCTTTGGAATATAAAATGTGATATAGCTCTTCCCTGTGCTACTCAATATGAGTTAGATGAAGATTCAGCAAGAAAACTTATTAATAATGGAGTTAAATATGTTGCAGAAGGAGCAAATAAGCCATCAACTCCCGAAGCTACTAAATTATTCATAAAATCTGGATTAATGTTCTTACCAGGAAAAGCAGCTAATGCTGGAGGAGTTACAACCAGTGTACTAGAAATGGCACAAAGAAGCTCAAATATGCACTGGTCATTTGATGAGGTTGATTCCCGATTAAAAAGAACCATGGTTGACATATATAGAAATATTGATAAAATGGCCAAAGAATATGGATTTGAAGGCAACTATGTAGTTGGAGCTAATATTGCGGGATTTATTAAAGTTGCAAAGGCAATGCTAGCTCAGGGAATTGTCTAATAACTATATACGTATATTCAGTTATGAGTAAGATACTTATAAATCATATATAATTTATTAGTTGCAGAAGCTTTTCCAATAAAATAAGAATTGAAACTTTACTTCAAAATCACCGTGCTCATGCGAGTGACTTTTTAAAAAGTTCCACATACCTTTTTACCACCTATTAAACACCACAAGAAATGCTTGGAAAATACGTCTGTTTCGACAAAACCTATTTCTTTTAACCAATCTAATTGTGCTAAAAATGATTCATGGATATCGTCCCCTTCCTTTTTGGGTTTATCAATATCATCAACATTTCGCTTTTTCCAATTGTTGAATTGATCCATCCATTTAAGATAAGTATCTTTATCATCATCTGAAAGCTGTTTTTTTTGTTTATTGGCGTGATATACCCAGTAATAAAGGTTTTTTATGTAGGCGTATTCATTAACAGTTTTCATTTCATCAATATTGAAAAACCAGCCTTCTTCTTTTAATGTACCATAACATTTTTTATAAAGCTTCTTTTTATTCTCACTGGATAGATGATGAATTGCCGATGAAGAAGTAATTACCGTGGGGGCTTCACTAATTTTTGATTCCCAATTTCCAGAAAAATCAGACTTTATAAAAGTAACACGGTCATCGTATTTTCTTAATCTTTCTTTTGCAACCTGTATGAAATCGTCAGAGTAGTCTAAATAATAGCATTTTGAATCAGGAAATTCATTTAATACTTTTTCCAAGAAGATACCGCTTCCGGCCCCTAAATCTAAAAGAACTATTTCTTTAATATCTTCAAATTTTAAAATGTTTATTAAAGTATCCTGTAGAAAATCATATCCTGGAACTAGCATCTGGCACATCTGGTTGTAGGCATCTGCCATTTTCAATGAATGAAAACGGTCCTTATCTCTCTGTTTCATGATTTTACCTCCTTTTTAAAATATGGGATCTGAATATCGCTAAATTCATTCTTTTTTAAAATGTTTCTGTATCGCATTTATTAATTCAATTAGTTTTATAAAACTAACCATATAGATAAAAAAAATTACATGTTTGTAATTTTATCTACAATTTTAATGAATTCATCAGCTTCTTCTGGATTCAAAATCTCTAAAATCTCTTTAATCATGTTTTTATGGACTTGCATATGTAGTTCCATTATACCTTCGCCTTTCAATGTGAGCTGGAGAAAATACTGGCGTTTATCGGCACTTGACTGGGCTTTGATTACAATGTCTTGATCGATAAGCTGATTAACAGCTATAGAAACAGTGGATTTTTTGACTTCAAGCATTTTCGCTATTTCTGAAACGCTAATATCGTCGTTTTTATGGATTAATTCAATATAATATAGTTGCCTCAAAGTAAAATTCTTTAAATCTCCGCTTAGAATCTTCTTATGGAATTTTTCCATAAATGTGCTTAATTTATCCATAGATTCTACCAGTTCAAGTTCATGATTCATACTCCACCTCAATATGTAGTTTTATCTAACTAACTATTAATAAATGTTTTTCATAGGCTTCTTTTTTTAAGGAAAAATATATTGATTACTAAAAACTATAAGTTTTCAAACAGTTCTAAGGTATTGTAAACTGTTTTATTACATGATCTAGGGATTAAAAAAAAAATTGGGAGTGGGATGTAAAATCCCATTATTCCTTTTTATGGGTGTATATAAATCCACTTACAACCATTAAAAATGCCAGGATTACTCCAGTTAATGGCATTCCAGTGTTTTGCATTCCCACGGTGTCATATGATGTAGTGGTTGATGCGTTAACAGGTGTGTTGTTGGTATTGTTGGTATCGTTTCCTGGATTAGATCCGGGTCCTTGAATAGCGTAGAGATAATTGCTACCATCAGTGAAAACCCCGAAGTATAGGGTACCATCACTAGATAGAGCTGCTGAAGTACTTGGATTAACTGCTAATGACCATTTAATGGTTCCATCCGGGTTTAAAGCATAGAATGTATCATCGCCACCACCATCACCAAAGTAAATGGTTCCATCTGCACCTATTACGGGATTTATACCGACTTGACGAACAGTGGTGAAACTCCATTTAAGAGTTCCATCCGGATTAATGGCGTACAAAATACCAGGATATCCATCATTTTCTTTGAAATAACCTCCTACATATATAGTACCATCTTTAGATACTGAAGGAGCAGTCATAAGACCAGTGTAATCTCCCTTTTGAGCCGTATATTGCCATTTAAGTGTTCCATCTGGGTTTATTGCATATAATTTACCATTGTCACCTGTTAAGTAGATAGTTCCATCACTGGCCACTGCTGGATGTGATCTTACTCCGCCATTAAATTGGTAAACCCATTTTATACCTCCATTCTGGTCCAAGGCACATAGGTTAACTATGCTACCACTATAAGACGAATTGTGATATACAAAATAGATAGTTCCATCTAGGGCTATAGCTGGAGATGGTACATTATTACCATACTGTCCTTGGGAAACATCATATTCCCATTTTTTAGCACCGTTAGGAGCTAATGCGTTTAATTTAGCGTTCCATCCTCCTTCGTAATAGCTGCTACTGAAGTAAATAGTTCCATCAGTCCCTACTGCTGGAGGTCCACTCATGTAGACTGTTGACCCTTCGTTAAGGATGTATTTCCATTTTACAGTTCCATCAGGATTAAAGGCATACACCATACCGTAAGTCCGAGTATTATCATGGAATGCACCAGTAATATAGATGGTACCATCAGCTGTAATGGCTGGAGATCCCTCAAATGAATTGTAACAGTTCTCATTCAAGATTCCATCTAAAATGGTGTAATTCCATTTTTTGGTTCCATCTGGATTCAATGCATATAAATTAGCCAGATAATTTGTACCATTTTTGAATCGAGTTGGTAGGTATATGGTGCCATCGGGACCGATAGAGGGTGCATGATTTATTTGACTGTTTTGATCTCCAGTGGTATAGTTCCATTGGGTACTATTGTTTTGAGGTCCAACATACTGGGACTGTCCACTGTTCTGGTTGTCATTCATGGCTTTAGGGTACTGACTGTCAGCCAGGGCATCGACCGAATCAGCCATAACCGGACTAATAGAAATAAATATCAGTGCAATCAAAGCCATTAAAAGTGTTATTTGTTTTAATTTGTGTTCTTTTTTGATCAACTATTTTTCACCTCCTTTTACAATTTTTAGAGTTTCTTGTCCGTTTTTATCATTGTAAATATGTGAATATTTATGATGATGCAGAAAGTGGACAATTTGAAATTCACAATCTAATTTATTGTTTATAAATAAATATATAGTTTTGGTGCTGCATTTTTATGATAAAAATTGTAAAATATATTTTCACTGTTTAAAATTATTTTTGATAAAGCATACAAGAAATTACGCAGTGAAAAATCACAAATCGTGAAAAAATTAGTTTATGCTCCTATTTCACCGATATCAAACAAACAAGTTTTTTAAAATTAATTAATATCCAGAATTAATAGTTCAAATTAATTTATTTCAATTAATTCTAAATTATTTCTATTTAATATTAATTTATTTAAAAAAATTTAATATGCTTAAAAAACTTTCTATATGATTTTAATATAAATACATAATATATATAAAAATAATATAAAATATAATAATATAATTTTTTGTTTTACACAAAAATGCAATTAATAAAATTTAATATTAAAAATAAAGGGGGAAAAGAATTGATTAAAAAATTAACAATACTGATATTGCTTATTTTTACAATAACCTTGTTGATCGGGACAGTTAGTGCAACAAATGCCTACAATACTACTTTAGTATCCAATAGCAGTAGTTCAAGTGGAGGAAATCATGAAAGTACAGTTCCCAGCATGAGTGCTGATGGGAATTTAATTGTCTATTCATCGACATCCACCAATCTAATACCGAATAAGGTAACGACCTACTATGAAAACATATTTCTGTATAATAAAAGCTCAGGAAAAACTAGTTTAGTTACCAAAGGCAGGAATGGAAACGGTGGAAACCGAGATAGTTACAGTCCCTGCATAAGTGGCGATGGAACTATAGTGGCCTTTGCTTCTTGTGCCAGTGATTTAATGCCCGGGCGAGTAATAAATAATACTGCTAACATCTATACTTACAATATAACTTCAGGAATAACTGAATTAGTTACAGAAGGGCCCGGTGGGGCTGGTGTGAATGGTAATTGCGGGCATCCATCCGTAAATTACGATGGAACCGTCATAACATATGAATCACTGGCCACAAACATTGATACAAACAAAAAATCTAAGGACTATGACATTTTTGTTTATGATAGTATATCTGGCGAAAATAAATTAATAAGCATTAAAGATTCAGGTATGGGATCAAATGATTGTACAAGTCCAATTATAAGCTTCAATGGTAATTTAATAACTTATTTCGTTAGTTATGGTAAAATTGGAGAAAATCTTACAACTTACGGCAATATTGCACTATATAATAACAAAAATAACGAAACATATCTAGTAAGCTATGGAGCAATGCAAAACGGAGGAAATAAACCCAGTGATTATCCACGTATAAGTGCCTTTGGGAATGTTATTGTTTTTGCTTCATTTGCCACAGACATGATATATGGAACTTTAACCAACACCAATGAGAATATTTTTATATACGACATCTATGCGGATAGTTTCACTTTAATAAGTAAAGGGGCCTCTGGAAATGGAGGAAATGGATACAGTTCACGTCCTAGCATAAATGCAGACGGAACCATAATAACATTCTACTCCACGGCCACAGACCTAATACCTGGCCTAACCACCAATGGAAAAGAAAATATATTCGTTTACGATGTTTTTACTGGAAAAATGGGCCTCATGAGCCCTGGAAATGGATGTAAAGGTGGAAATGCTGGAAGTTTTAACCCAGTTATCAGCTATGATGGGACAACCATAGTTTATCAATCCAGTGCCAGCAATCTTATTAAAGGAAAGAATATCATTGGAGAACAAATATACTTCACTAATGTAAATAACAAACCTATTGCAATTAATGATACTGTAACTCTCGCTGAGGATACCAATGTTACTATTCCAGTATTAAATAATGATACTGATCAAAACGGAGATAATTTAACCATTTATAGTATCAGTGGCCCATTACATGGCACCGTGACAGTGAATCCAGATAAAACCATATTATACAAAGCATATTTGAATTACAATGGATTAGATAGTTTTTCATACACCATTACCGATGGAAAAAATGGTTTCAGTACAGCAACCGTTAATATAAACATCACTCCAGTAAATGATGCACCAGTTGCTGTAAATGATGCAAAAATGACTCCTGGAAACACTTCCGTTGTCATTCCAGTTCTATTAAATGATAGTGATGTGGATAACGATAATTTATCCATAACTGGTACCAGCAACCCATTACATGGAACAATAACTGTAAATCCAGATAAAACCATAACTTACACCCCAAATACTGGATTTATAGGTTCTGACAGTTTTACCTACACCATAAATGATGGACACGGGGAGACCAGCACTGCTACAGTAACTATAACTGTTAATAACCCACCAGTTGCAGTAAATGATGTATTTAATACTCGAAATACTGTTTCCACTGCGATAGATGTCACTAACAATGATATGGATCCTGATGGCGATAATTTAACTGTTTCCATTTTCAGCAACCCCCTCCATGGAAAAGTAGCAGTGAATGGAAAGATTATTACTTACATCGCAAATGCAGGATACTTCGGTTCAGACAGCTTCAAATACATTATAAGTGACGGGCACGGAGGAACAAGTACTGCCACAGTTTCAGGAACGGTGATTGATGTTGCACCACCAGTAGTAGTTTTAACTTATCCTAAAAATGCTGCTAAAAGTGTTTCTAGAACAAGTACTATCTACATCAAGTTCAGTGAAAACATTAAGTCCAGTATTAACTGGTCAAAGGTTGTAGTAAAAAACAGCCGCAGACAAAAGGTATCCATTAAAAAATGGATTTCAGGAAATACATTGTATATAAAACAAACCTACAAAAGAACCAAGTACAGTTATTACACCGTTTATATTCCATCCTCTGCTGTAAAAGACTATGCTGGACACAGATTAGCTGCAAAATATACATTTAAATTTAAAACCGGGGGCTAAACCCCCGTTTTGTTTTTATTTTTTGAATTTTATGCTATACTAGTTTTTTAATATTATTTTTAATTATTATTGACAGACATTTTTATAGATGAGTCTTATGAACGAACCTCAAGAAAATAAAAAGTACGGAAAACAGGCCCAGTTAATTTCAGACATTAGCAATGCTCCTATTTTGGCCTTGATTGTTTTTTCAATTATAAATTTTTACTACTTAAATTTCAATGATTTTATTAAAATAGATATCATAAGTATTTTTTTCGCCAGTATACTACCCACCGTAGTAATAATAGTTTTTTTTAAGAGAAAGAATATTCATCGTGACCTTTTGAAAAAGGAAGATCGGAAAATACCATTAATAATTGCTATTATTTCCTATTTTTTAGGAACCATCGCTCTTTTCATGATGCAAGCACCAACCATTAGTACCGCACTAATGTTCTGCTATTTTTCCAATACCATAATAGTAATGGGCATAACCCGATACTGGAAGATAAGCATACATTCCATGGGAATTTCAGGACCTACAACGGGTTTAATTTTTGCATTTGGCTTGGCCGGTGCCATATTAGGATTATTAGGGCCTTTGGTAATGTGGAGTCGAGTATATTTAAATCGCCATACTGTTTCCCAAGTTTTAGCCGGGTTTTTGTTCGGTTTTGTGCTTACTGCTGCTCAAATGATCCTATTCTTAAATTTAATTATTTAATTTTTTTTGTTTAGCTTAATTGAATTTCTTAAAGAACTTTAATATCATTTAAAGAATTAAATATATCATAAAGTTACATAAATATTCAAATTTTTTGAAATTATAAAATGAACAGTTCAATAAATAAATATTCATTGATAACTATAATGAATAATATAATTTGAAAAAAGTGAACATTAATAAGGATAAAATATAATATAATTACAGGTTTTTTAAATATTTTAATGGTGAAAAATAATGGTTTTCAATACAGAAGTTGGTAGTTTACTAAATGGTAAAGACGCATTAATCCTGTTTTTCGGGATTTATTTAATGATTGTAATGAATTTAATACGTAAATACCGAACATTCGATGTTCAACTATTTTTTTCAAATGATAAAAAGAGAAGAAATCGTTTTATACGTAGATTCATCGTAGGATTCTTTTTAATAGATATTTTTCCAGTTATATGGCTTTTAATACTGTATGCATTCGTTATTACGCCTTACAGTGGCCCATTTCCCATTATGGCCGCAGCATTTGCCGCTTTGTCAGTTTTAGGTTTTGTAAAAATATTACACTCAATTATCGCCACCGAAAATCACCTGAAGTTCTATTCCGCAGACGAATTTCAATATGTGGTTTCCAACTGGGGCCGGGATGATGATGATGACAACACATTCAAAGCCCATTTTATATCCGGCATTGCTTATCTGATATTTTTCGCGTTATTGTCCTATTTAGTAGGTAATATTCCACTTTTAATAGGAGATATATAATATTTTAATAAATATTCCTCAATTTATATTTCCACCTTGATTTACTTAACATATTCAGAAAAATCAGAATTTAAATCAATATGCATACTCTTTAGCCAGTTTTTCACAATACTAATAATTATAAAATTAAAAATTAATTTATCATTTTCACGAATGAAAACATGTGCATGAGAAAAAAACTCTAATTGCTAATAAAAATTGGAATAATTAGACAATAAAATGAAAAATGAAAATACTGAAAAAATTCGACTATTAATAGTAAATATGATTAGTGTTGTAGAAGTAGTGGTTTTCTTAAATGTTACGTGTATAATTTTAAACTACCATTAAAATAGAACGGTTTAAATTATATGGTAATACCCATGTAATAGTAAAAATATCAAAGGTTTTAAGATTTTTATTTTTTAAATAATTATAATTCATTCAAAATTTTTATTATGTGAATCTTTCATGATTTTTTTTAATTTTTAAAAATTTAAAGAAATAGTTGAAAAATTATAGATTTAATTTTATCAAAGAAATTTTAAGATATAACAAGTTAAAAACAATTTTGGAATGTTTCTCTAAAATTTGAGCAGTAATACCTTAAAGGTTAGTATTAAATAATTAAGTATTTATGGTTAAAAAGTATTATTTATAATATGGGATTATCACATGATACTCCCAAAACCCCCTTAATGATTAACTAATTCATTCTATTAGTAACTAATTTTAAGATATTAAACCAATATGGTCTTATTTAAAAAAATATGGGCCTCATCAATATAGACTTTGAAATTTCAATCTCAAAATGATCTTATTTTAGCCATATACTGTTCTAAAGCATAGAACTCATGTTTAAATATTTCAATCCCAATTTGGTCTTATTTTAGCTACTTTCACCTGCCTGTAAACTCCATTCTGCAAGTATATTTCAATCCCAATTTGGTCTTATTTTAGCTCTTAGCAGTATGGAATACTATAGGCGGAGTAATAAATTTCAATCCCAATTTGGTCTTATTTTAGCTGCAATCAATAAGGAGGTTACTTAATCGTTTATTCCATTTCAATCCCAATTTGGTCTTATTTTAGCCGACTCCACTAAAACAACAGTGCCTAAAAAAATAAATTTCAATCCCAATTTGGTCTTATTTTAGCCATCTATATCAATCACCACAGGGTTAAGGTCATGTTTCATTTCAATCCCAATTTGGTCTTATTTTAGCTCAAAACAATAGAACTTGGCATATAATCATATTCAGATTTCAATCCCAATTTGGTCTTATTTTAGCAAAACACCCGTACAGCTATGGAGATAGACGATACTGTTATTTCAATCCCAATTTGGTCTTATTTTAGCCTGAATACTCTTGTGTTCCTTTACTCATAATGAAAATTTCAATCCCAATTTGGTCTTATTTTAGCATGATTGAGTTAGAGGATAAATGGGCTGACGATGATATTTCAATCCCAATTTGGTCTTATTTTAGCAGAGGGTTCCCGTCGCCTTGCTTTTCCTTTAAGAGATATTTCAATCCCAATTTGGTCTTATTTTAGCAATGCCTAAAAGGATAGATAATTCTCATAGATACTTATTTCAATCCCAATTTGGTCTTATTTTAGCCCTCAGTAACCTTCTTTTCTATTGCTTCTAATAATATTTCAATCCCAATTTGGTCTTATTTTAGCAACCACTCTAAAGCACCTAATGGTTGTATTTTAGTATATTTCAATCCCAATTTGGTCTTATTTTAGCCTGAGGTAGGTAGGTTATTTGTGAGGGTATAAGTATTTCAATCCCAATTTGGTCTTATTTTAGCGAGATAACCTCTCCCTGAACGCTTTGACCCTATTTCATTTCAATCCCAATTTGGTCTTATTTTAGCTCTTTTACCTGCAATTTTTACCAAATAAGTAGTATCATTTCAATCCCAATTTGGTCTTATTTTAGCTAAACCATCTTAAATCATGTTGCAGACAGTTTATATTTCAATCCCAATTTGGTCTTATTTTAGCAGAATTAAAAGAAGAAAGTATATTATTAAAAGAAGGATTTCAATCCCAATTTGGTCTTATTTTAGCCTAGAAACCGATGAAAATAATGTAACTGAAAATAATTTCAATCCCAATTTGGTCTTATTTTAGCTATGTCCACTATACTTATCCTCTCTTTTCACTCTAACATTTCAATCCCAATTTGGTCTTATTTTAGCACCTTCATCGTTGATATAACCGTAGATATATTCTTCTATTTCAATCCCAATTTGGTCTTATTTTAGCGATTTCTACCTCGCAATAGTTTTCCAGATTCAAAGACATTTCAATCCCAATTTGGTCTTATTTTAGCCCAATTATCATAATCATTACTGGTTTCATCATTGAGATTTCAATCCCAATTTGGTCTTATTTTAGCGTTCAGGTAATATGGGTAAGTGAATATAATTTTGATATTTCAATCCCAATTTGGTCTTATTTTAGCGGGCTCAAGTAATGTCACAAATACTCAATAATGACAATTTCAATCCCAATTTGGTCTTATTTTAGCCAGTCACACTCGGTTTATCCGCTACTAAACCCATTGAATTTCAATCCCAATTTGGTCTTATTTTAGCTTCAGTGGATTTATAAAGGAGCTGATGAGCCAGTCATATTTCAATCCCAATTTGGTCTTATTTTAGCATGTTACAGATTCCAGTTATATTAAAGTAGCAGTAGAATTTCAATCCCAATTTGGTCTTATTTTAGCCAACTATAAAATAAAAGAAAAAATTAAAAAAGTACATTTCAATCCCAATTTGGTCTTATTTTAGCTAATCTACCTAAAGCAGATGTGATTGGGGATAATGCATTTCAATCCCAATTTGGTCTTATTTTAGCCGGTTTGCCAGGATATGAGACTACCTACATATAATAAATTTCAATCCCAATTTGGTCTTATTTTAGCCTTATTAACTCCCACCATACCGGTTATGAGGGGATTAATTTCAATCCCAATTTGGTCTTATTTTAGCATTCTTCCCCCCTCAGTCCGTCAAACTGCAATATATTAATTTCAATCCCAATTTGGTCTTATTTTAGCAAAGTCATTCACCCTCAAAAGTTCATATTGTTAAGAAATTTCAATCCCAATTTGGTCTTATTTTAGCTCACTTTTTTTAATTAACCCCTATGAATACCATTCTAATTTCAATCCCAATTTGGTCTTATTTTAGCTTATGTTGCCCTTTGGTTATTTAAAACAATAGAACTATTTCAATCCCAATTTGGTCTTATTTTAGCCATATTGAAAGGACAAGAGGAGTATGTGTTTTATGATATTTCAATCCCAATTTGGTCTTATTTTAGCTCAAATTAGAGATGATGGTTTAGCGAAAGATATAAAATTTCAATCCCAATTTGGTCTTATTTTAGCATAGCAAATATCATTTGTGATTCTAATGAAACTAATTCATTTCAATCCCAATTTGGTCTTATTTTAGCCTGTGGGCCCTTAAAAAGTTGTCAATGCGTAGATATGATTTCAATCCCAATTTGGTCTTATTTTAGCCCTTAACAGTAAAACCCGTCAAACAACCGGGCTACCATATTTCAATCCCAATTTGGTCTTATTTTAGCTTAATGCCGGACTTGCCAAATAAGAAATCATCTTAGAATTTCAATCCCAATTTGGTCTTATTTTAGCGATAATATCTTACCAATCCTGAAAGAATGGGATACTATTGATATATTTCAATCCCAATTTGGTCTTATTTTAGCGCTAATAAACCTTTAAGTGTAACTATTGATGGTGAAATTTCAATCCCAATTTGGTCTTATTTTAGCGTGGTTTTGGTGGTAAAACTTACCTGGGCAGTATGTATTTCAATCCCAATTTGGTCTTATTTTAGCCATTTAACCACCTCCGATTTACTCCAGAATCAAATTAATTTCAATCCCAATTTGGTCTTATTTTAGCCCCCAGCCGTGTTATTTGAACCAAACTTCTTTTTAATTTCAATCCCAATTTGGTCTTATTTTAGCTAATCTGCCAAGTGCTGAGGTTATAGGACTAAGGGCTGATTTCAATCCCAATTTGGTCTTATTTTAGCAAAAGACACAGTAATCTATATCTTCAAAGATCCGGAATTTCAATCCCAATTTGGTCTTATTTTAGCGAGACAAAACCTCAGGATCAGGATCAGGGATTTTGAATTTCAATCCCAATTTGGTCTTATTTTAGCACATCCACTCCAATATATTCCCTATGGCCTGGAACATATTTCAATCCCAATTTGGTCTTATTTTAGCCTGGAGATGAGGAGGATTTGATTCTCATTGATGAGGAAACATTTCAATCCCAATTTGGTCTTATTTTAGCATTTACAGAATTAATATACTTAGGGGAGGATTAATAAATTTCAATCCCAATTTGGTCTTATTTTAGCTTGGAAAAGACTCCCAAATAAACTGTTCCCTATCCTCATTTCAATCCCAATTTGGTCTTATTTTAGCGAAGTAGCAAATATTGATTCTAACGGAGTAATTACATTTCAATCCCAATTTGGTCTTATTTTAGCACAGTGAAAAACTATATCTTATCAGAAAATAAACCCGAATTTCAATCCCAATTTGGTCTTATTTTAGCTCAAATAGTTGAAAGTTTCGACCATAACCAAACACATTTCAATCCCAATTTGGTCTTATTTTAGCATTTTATTTATTTGAGAGGGATGAGATTTATGAACATTTCAATCCCAATTTGGTCTTATTTTAGCCATCTGTTTCCATGGCCGTGTGATTAGCTTTGTCAATTTCAATCCCAATTTGGTCTTATTTTAGCAAGAAATTCAGAAAAGATAACTTTGATAAAATCTACATTTCAATCCCAATTTGGTCTTATTTTAGCTTCATTAGGACTTATATTCTTTTTTCCCTTGATTTTATTTCAATCCCAATTTGGTCTTATTTTAGCCTCTGATGAGCGCGATAGCGTCTTTAACAGTTTTATAATTTCAATCCCAATTTGGTCTTATTTTAGCTTTCTATGTCTTCCTGATGATTGACCTTTGATAGATTTCAATCCCAATTTGGTCTTATTTTAGCTCGACCTGTGACCACATCTACTATTTCAGCAGGCAAATTTCAATCCCAATTTGGTCTTATTTTAGCCTATACGGTCAGCATCATCAGCGCCGACAAAATGCTATTTCAATCCCAATTTGGTCTTATTTTAGCGGTCATTGTCCGCATTTTATTGTGTTTGTAGATGTATTTCAATCCCAATTTGGTCTTATTTTAGCTTAGCCAATTTTCCCCTACTTCTCCGTTTATTATATTTCAATCCCAATTTGGTCTTATTTTAGCATTTACAACAGTTAAAAAATGCTATTCCTTCTAGTAAAATTTCAATCCCAATTTGGTCTTATTTTAGCTTTCATCAAACACTGACTGACCCCTAGTCATTATTCTTATTTCAATCCCAATTTGGTCTTATTTTAGCTATACTTAGGTGATTTAACCGTATTGAAACTAGAAAATTTCAATCCCAATTTGGTCTTATTTTAGCATGAAACACTATTTAAATGATTATGATGTATAAAAATTTCAATCCCAATTTGGTCTTATTTTAGCTTGATGTTATTGATGCACCTGTTGATGAGTTTAAAGTTATTTCAATCCCAATTTGGTCTTATTTTAGCTATCCTAAGAAAGTATTTGAAGGTTATAGCCCTGAATATTTCAATCCCAATTTGGTCTTATTTTAGCGACATTTCAGAGATAAGAAAAGAATGGCAGAAATCCAATTTCAATCCCAATTTGGTCTTATTTTAGCTATTCACTGCATTTCTCACCCTTATTTGATTTAGTTATTTCAATCCCAATTTGGTCTTATTTTAGCTTCCCTACTGCCGCTGGACTACCGAAGGCCGCAGTTAAATTTCAATCCCAATTTGGTCTTATTTTAGCAATGAAGTTACTGATAATTGTAGTCCTTTAAAATTTATTTCAATCCCAATTTGGTCTTATTTTAGCGTGCAAGAATTATTTGATTACAAAGAAGACAGTTACATTTCAATCCCAATTTGGTCTTATTTTAGCTACTATCAATAATAATACCAGTTAGTATAATATAGTATTTCAATCCCAATTTGGTCTTATTTTAGCCTGGAACCACAAAAGGCAATACGGAGTATAACTCAGCTATTTCAATCCCAATTTGGTCTTATTTTAGCCAGTAGGAAGCCCAGCAATAGCAGAATGTAAATTTATATTTCAATCCCAATTTGGTCTTATTTTAGCTACCTTTAGATGCTTATGATAATGCAGAATATCATTAATTTCAATCCCAATTTGGTCTTATTTTAGCCTATTATCAGTAGGTATCACCAGCAAACTAGAGGATATTTCAATCCCAATTTGGTCTTATTTTAGCACATACTCATTTGACTACTTTTTTGAGGTGATTATATATTTCAATCCCAATTTGGTCTTATTTTAGCAGGCCCGAAATACTATATGATCACTGGGTGAGTTTAAATTTCAATCCCAATTTGGTCTTATTTTAGCGGTAAAAAAGGCCCTGTTAATAGTGCTAAAAAACCTACATTTCAATCCCAATTTGGTCTTATTTTAGCTCTAATCAAATCATGATAGATAATATTAGTCAAACAGTATTTCAATCCCAATTTGGTCTTATTTTAGCTGTTCCCAAAGCTCGTTAAAAGGGCTGGAATGACTCTATTTCAATCCCAATTTGGTCTTATTTTAGCTACCTCTAGACGATTATAGTAATGCACATTATCATTAATTTCAATCCCAATTTGGTCTTATTTTAGCTAAAGGAGATGAAAATATGGTTTGTTATGTTAAAAAATTTCAATCCCAATTTGGTCTTATTTTAGCATCAAATTATAATGATGTGCGTTTTGCTTTAACCGAATTTCAATCCCAATTTGGTCTTATTTTAGCATCTGTTGCCAAGTATTTGTTAAGTACAATACAAAATTTCAATCCCAATTTGGTCTTATTTTAGCCTGAAATGGAGTTATTATATACTAGTATCGATTTAGAATTTCAATCCCAATTTGGTCTTATTTTAGCTTTGTAGAACCACAAGGTGATGGTGAAGTAGAGGTATTTCAATCCCAATTTGGTCTTATTTTAGCCATTGGTTCTAAGGACGGTTATAAAAGTTATTAAAAATTTCAATCCCAATTTGGTCTTATTTTAGCTTCTGATTACCCATTTGAGCCATTAGTGTAACTTCAATATTTCAATCCCAATTTGGTCTTATTTTAGCAATCACTGAAATGTTCATGCTAGGAGTCTATAGATATTTCAATCCCAATTTGGTCTTATTTTAGCCATGAACTCCCGTATATTCCTATTCCCTGCTGATGACATTTCAATCCCAATTTGGTCTTATTTTAGCTTTATCATTAATTTTAATTATCTGTAAAGATTCCATATTTCAATCCCAATTTGGTCTTATTTTAGCTCATCACTGATAGGAACTTAGTTACCTTCAGTGTAGAATTTCAATCCCAATTTGGTCTTATTTTAGCCATTTTCTAAACTTCCATGTATTAAAAGTATTTTAACATTTCAATCCCAATTTGGTCTTATTTTAGCAAACAACTAACGCCATTAATAAACGGTGATAAATTATTTCAATCCCAATTTGGTCTTATTTTAGCAATAAAAAAGCAGTTAAAATACCAAAAATTTAAATTAATTTCAATCCCAATTTGGTCTTATTTTAGCAAGAACTATTTAGTAACAACATTAAAGTTGCTGCGGCATTTCAATCCCAATTTGGTCTTATTTTAGCATCACAAGTATTATCCCATTCTTTATATGCATACATATTTCAATCCCAATTTGGTCTTATTTTAGCTTACGCCTTTAACGAGTTCCATTGTACCCCCTTTGGGTATTTCAATCCCAATTTGGTCTTATTTTAGCATGTTCAACGAAATGTAACTATTACTCAAGCAGGAACATTTCAATCCCAATTTGGTCTTATTTTAGCATCGAAGAAGAAAACGGAGGAAGCTTTGTTATTGACATTTCAATCCCAATTTGGTCTTATTTTAGCTACTGTAGATGCTAACAGTTTCGATGGTATTAATAAATTTCAATCCCAATTTGGTCTTATTTTAGCTAATAGAATCTATTTTAGCTTTAAGAAGCTCACTGAACATATTTCAATCCCAATTTGGTCTTATTTTAGCAATACTTTAACTGGATTCAAGGGGACTTGGACTCAGAATTTCAATCCCAATTTGGTCTTATTTTAGCCAAGGTCTGCTTGAGTTAATGGTTTAGGGTCTTCCTTATTTCAATCCCAATTTGGTCTTATTTTAGCACCTATACCTATTATGATGATTTTGAGGATAACAAACAATTTCAATCCCAATTTGGTCTTATTTTAGCATGCAAGAAATCCATGACCGAAAAGCACACGATTATAGATTTCAATCCCAATTTGGTCTTATTTTAGCCCCTGGTGATTATTTAGCTCTTGATAGTACTAAGATATTTCAATCCCAATTTGGTCTTATTTTAGCTTGCTAACCTAGCAGTTATCGAGGGCAAAATAGCAACATTTCAATCCCAATTTGGTCTTATTTTAGCCCATTTATGGATTCTTAAACATTGATTATTATACTAGATTTCAATCCCAATTTGGTCTTATTTTAGCCTAAAGCAGTCGCTAAAAGAGCAGATGGCACTATAATATTTCAATCCCAATTTGGTCTTATTTTAGCCTTTTTCATTATAAGCCCCGTCACCGTCTGGTTTATCTATTTCAATCCCAATTTGGTCTTATTTTAGCACATTCTTCAATAATTCCTGGTGTTCAACAGGTAAATTTCAATCCCAATTTGGTCTTATTTTAGCATTTTTTTATTGGTAAGAGTTTTGTTAATTCTACATCATTTCAATCCCAATTTGGTCTTATTTTAGCATATCAGAAATAAATAATGTTTTTGGTTTTTGAAGTAATTTCAATCCCAATTTGGTCTTATTTTAGCATACAGCACTTTATACCAAAAAGATAGATGGAATAAGATTTCAATCCCAATTTGGTCTTATTTTAGCTATCACTTAATTTAATATAATTCTTATTAACTTTCATATTTCAATCCCAATTTGGTCTTATTTTAGCTGGAATCCATAATCCAGTGGTACCATATAGGTTTTGATATTTCAATCCCAATTTGGTCTTATTTTAGCCTTTATTTCTTATAATTGTTATTGTTTGTTTAGTTTGATTTCAATCCCAATTTGGTCTTATTTTAGCAACTTAAAAGAAGTTAATGAATTAGGAAATAGAGGTATTTCAATCCCAATTTGGTCTTATTTTAGCCATAACACTATCAATAGTAGTTTGTTTAATAATAAATATTTCAATCCCAATTTGGTCTTATTTTAGCGGCCCCGGTAAGGATTTGATTCATGAAAGTATCATCACCATTTCAATCCCAATTTGGTCTTATTTTAGCTAAGTATTATAGGGTTAGGTTGTTTCCTATGATCATTTCAATCCCAATTTGGTCTTATTTTAGCATCGGTTATTAACCACCCTCTACGGTGTAACTGATAAATTTCAATCCCAATTTGGTCTTATTTTAGCTTTGAATCCACTCATAGCATTTTTGAGGTGGTCTATATTTCAATCCCAATTTGGTCTTATTTTAGCATGCAACAGATGGTAATCCATCCACATCTACAGGTGTATTTCAATCCCAATTTGGTCTTATTTTAGCATAAAAAATAGTACAAACCTATACTTAAATAATGTACATTTCAATCCCAATTTGGTCTTATTTTAGCGAACACCAAGCATTGAATCATCAGCACCAATAACATTTCAATCCCAATTTGGTCTTATTTTAGCTGCCTTTAATCTGAAAAACATTGCGAGGTAGAAAAGAAATTTCAATCCCAATTTGGTCTTATTTTAGCGCTAAGTCATAAACATTACTAAAACTAGTATAATTTGATTTCAATCCCAATTTGGTCTTATTTTAGCTTGAACATCATCATCGGTTCCGTCACAAACATAATATTTCAATCCCAATTTGGTCTTATTTTAGCCCTTTAATCTGAAAAACATTGCGAGGTAGAAAAGAAATTTCAATCCCAATTTGGTCTTATTTTAGCACTGAGATACGATTAGAAGGAACAGTTACACAAAACAATTTCAATCCCAATTTGGTCTTATTTTAGCTAAATATTAAATCCACTAATTTTAGAAGATTCATTAGATTTCAATCCCAATTTGGTCTTATTTTAGCTTTATGATTATGGTAATTGGTGTGTTGTAAAGATTAAATTTCAATCCCAATTTGGTCTTATTTTAGCATACACTAGAAGACTTTAACAGCATCAATACGAGTATAATTTCAATCCCAATTTGGTCTTATTTTAGCTTTTTACAAAATAGACTATTGGGGATAATAAAATGTATTTCAATCCCAATTTGGTCTTATTTTAGCTATCAGTATCGATGCCCCCACGGCATACTAAATCCTCAAATTTCAATCCCAATTTGGTCTTATTTTAGCTTTAAAAAGAGCATTACTAATATGACTATCTTTGATTTAATTTCAATCCCAATTTGGTCTTATTTTAGCAATAAAGGTAAGATTGCACAAAAACGAAAGTTCATAAATTTCAATCCCAATTTGGTCTTATTTTAGCATCATTTGATTACCCAGGGCAGAACCAAGCAAACTAATATTTCAATCCCAATTTGGTCTTATTTTAGCGCCGCTACCACTCTCACACTAATTATATTTATTATATATTTCAATCCCAATTTGGTCTTATTTTAGCTTTTCATATCTTCTTATAATGTCCTCTATTTCCTCGCATTTCAATCCCAATTTGGTCTTATTTTAGCATTAGCCGCCACCCTATACGCTGCCAGTGAATTATATTTCAATCCCAATTTGGTCTTATTTTAGCAATACTAATTCTGATTTTAAAAATTACCCTCATAGTGATTTCAATCCCAATTTGGTCTTATTTTAGCGTTTTTATCCTGGTGAAAGTATTAAAAGTTTTAGCTATTTCAATCCCAATTTGGTCTTATTTTAGCAGGCCAAAAATTTGGCCCATTTTGGCTTATACTTACTAGAATTTGTCCTTTGAAGATATATAATTTGTCAATCTCCAATATGGGTATTCTTTTATATGGGAAGACGACAGAAATATCTTCCTTTTTTGGAAAAATTAGTTATTTAAATCAATTTATTTGATATGAATTAAAATATTGATTTGGTAATTACTCTAAATCTTTGTTTACTCTCTGGTTTTAAAAAAATAAGAAAAAGTAACTTAAAGTTATTTTAATATGATCAAAAATTTTCCTTAAAGGACCGACTTGATACAATTTAGTTGCTATCAATTTTAAGAAATCAAAGGTGATAGAATCGGATATGAATTTTTAAATCAAAGTATTCCATCAATAGGAGCCTTTTCAATTCCCATTACTTTTCTTTTAAATGCCTTTTCAGTTCTAAATGAATATATGATCACTGAATCTTCATCTTCTTCAATTATCTCTTTAAGGCCATTTTTTATCTCTACAAAACCACTAGTAGTTGTTTCACCTTCAAAGACAGAATTTTGTATCCAGTAAAGATGTGTGCGAAGAAATCCTTTGACTTTGTTAACTCTTTCCACCTTTATGTCATAAACAATGATTAAATACATTTTCTTACCACCAAATTACAAATGGTTTATATTCTTTAGATCCTAAAAGATGTTTTGTGAGTTTGTAGGCCTCTAAACGAATCAATCTACGATAAGAAACTTTTCTATTAAGATCTCTATGTTTTATGGTTTTCTTTAGTCGGGCATCGTACTCTTTTAAGAAGATTTTTCTTCCTTTTTCATTTAAAAGACAGTATTCCAGATCTTTTTCAAAATCATCCTCGCTTAGCATTCTTTTTTTTACCAAATAAAGAATTAATCGATCGACAAAGATTGGCTTGAAAATTTCACTTAAATCTAGGGATAAAGAATATCTGCGCTCTGAAGGTTCGTGCAAATACGATATAGTGGGATTTAGTTGAGTATTATAAATCTCACTTAAAACAGTGGAATACATTAGAGAATTCCCAAAGCTAATAAGTGAATTTATCATATTTTCCGGAGGTCTTCGGGTCCTTTTACCAATTTGAAAGTCTTCAGGAAGTACTTCATCCAGGCGATTGTAGTAATCTGCTCTAATTCGACCCTCTACATTCATGACTTCAGTTATTCTATTACAACCATCTAATTCAGTTAATATCTCATTAATCGGATTATCCACACTGTAATAGGCCAATACTTTGACCATATTTTTAGCAGCACCATCTACAAAACTTTTAGCAATAAACATTCTTTTTTCATGATCTAAATAATGTTCAGCTTGTTTAACTAATAGATCTCCAGATAATAAAGTTTCTCGAGGATAGTAGCTCCCATTATAAAATCCATAATAATTAAAAAAGTGTATGGGAATTCCTTCTTTAGATAAAAGGTTAACTACCTGGGAAGAAAAGGTTATTGAACCATAAGCATATATGGAATAAATCTTGTTAATTGGAAGGGGCTTTTTAACCTCTTTATTTATAAAATAAACTGTGTTTTCTTTTCTTTTTAAAATACCATCCGACATTAAATAGTAATTTTTTCTAGTCATTTTGAATTGGCAATAAACCCATCTCTGAGGTGAGTTAATCCTCTTGAGATAACTCTTTTATAAATAATTAAACCCAACAGAGTTCAAAGTAGGCACATTTCCTGCAAAATGGTCTTTTCACAGGTTTTGGAAGGTCACCATTATTAATTTCTTTAATTTTTTCAAATACTTCCTCTAGTTGAGTCTCATTTTCAGGAGCAAGTTCATGTTCCTCTTTTTTACGGATTTTAGGATAATCTATAAATCCACGAACATTAGAAACTCCCTTTTCGTGCTTAAGATAGTATAAATAGTATAAAAGCTGAAATACATGGGCCTTTTCCATTTTTGTGCTCTTTTTGACCTCATGTATTTCCAGGACCTCTCCTTTTCTGATGAAGTCCATATTTATGATATTGTCCAGGGCAAAGTCCCTGTTTTCTCGTTTATATGAAGTTTTATGGATAATTTTACCTAAAGCGACCAATTCAGACTCCTGTTCCATCTGAATATGGTGGGAAAATAGCCATAATTTAGTATGGCAGATAAAATAGTAGTTTATTTGAGTTCCTCTTATTTGGAGGTTCTTTTTAGAGTTATGTGACATTTTAACCTACTAGTAATCCTTTTCTCCTCTTTGATGCTTTTTCTTGAGCTTAACAGCATCTGTTTTCGGACCATTTACTATTCCCGCAATATTTTTGAGAGTACATTTCTCTTTATTCTTTGAGTTGTCATTATCAGATTTTGGCATTTCAAACACCCATTAGATCAATAATCAATGCAAAATTAAATAAAATTCTCAAACTCCTGATTTTTACTAAAATCAAAATTAAAGCCATTTTTTAAGGAATAAATCTTATCTTCTTCCTCCCCAATTTTATCTTTTGGAATTACATAGAAATAGCCAATTTTTTTTAAATCTTGACTTGATATAATATCTTCCAAATCATTACTTGTTACTTGGAAAATAAATTTATATAAAATAGAAGAAAATTCTTTTTGAATTATTTTTTTCTTGTTAAAATCTTTTTTGATTTTGTTATAACAATTATAATAACTCTCAATTAAATTAGAACCATCAATATGATTTTCTTTTATTAATTTAACCCCATATTCACGTTCATATCTTTTTAGATAAATAATCTCTTTTCGTGTGAAAATAAAATCATTTTCATTGTGATCATATATTTCTGCAATCTCTTGAAGGCCCATTTCTTCAAATGTTTTATTTAATATGATTTCATCAGATATGGTGATTTTAATATTTTCTTCAACGAAAAAAGAACAATTTAAATTTTCTTTATTATTTATTATGTGAATTCCATATTTATTATCCAAAATAGAAGAATAATTTAAGGTATCCCATGATTTAATATTATTTTCTCGATCATTATAAACAAATCCTTCTTCTCTTTTATCTTGGATGTTGTTAACATCGCTTGAAATCAGATTATAATAATCTAGAACATCAGAATAGTGGTAATTAACATCTTTTTCAAATAGTTCCATGGTCTCTTTAATCTTAGTTTCAATTTCTTCATTTTCATAAATGTATTGATAATCAAATCGTTTACTGCGTTTTATATTTGTTATATAAACATTTCCTTTGATATTTAGATCTTTGAAACGTTTATTGAGTTCTCCACTCCGATTACATCGCCCTCTAACCTGTTCAATGGAGTCAAGAGTTGTAAAATCCCTTACCACAAAGTCAAAACTAACATCAACGCCAGCTTCAATACTTTGAGTACTAATTAAAATATATTTAGAATTTTCATCAATTTGGTTGGTTTTATGAGTTATTTTTCGTTTCTCAGGGTTGATTTTATTGATTATTTTTTGCTTTTCTGAGGGAATAATAGTTGAATTTAATAGATCCATTTCAAACCCATATTTGTTTTTTAGACGATTAATGCATTTAAAAACAAATTTTGATGTTTTTATGGTGTTTAAAACGAATAAACCTTTAGTAAAACCTTTTTGAAAGTTATCATTAATAACATTTTCAAAATACTCAGAAAACTCTGACAGATCAGAGGTATTTAATTCTTTTATTTTATTAGTTATTTGAGTTCTATCAAAAACAGAATGTGAAAAGTATTTTTCAGGTTTATCTATTAATTTAATTGTATTATATTCAAATTTAGATTCCTTATCAAGTTTTAATTCATCAAATTCTGGCAATGTCGCACTCATTATGATAAAATAAACATTATAATTCTTTGAAAGTTCATTGATCAAATAATAAAGACTGGTCCAATTTTTCAAAGGGAGTGATTGTATTTCATCTAAGACTATCACAGAATTTGTTAAAGAAGAAAGAGGATATTTATAACGTTTTTTATTTTTAATTAATGTATTGAATAAGCTTACAAATGTAGTGCAAATCACAGGATAATCAAAAAAACTATCTTTCATGATTATTTCAGATTTATCATCTCCTGAAATTTCCGGAAAAATGCTCTCTGAAGCAGAATAAATCTTTCTAATTTCCCCTTTATCCTCGCTTAAACCAAAATTATCTTTTATAATGTCATAATTCTGATCAATGATATTTATAAATGGCATTGCGTATATTATACGATTAATATTTGTATTTTCCAGAATATCTAAAGCCAACTTCATTGAAGTGTTAGTTTTTCCCCCACCTGTTGGCATGTTAAGGTAGAATATTCGACTATCCTGATTTGATTTTAATGACTCTATCAAATTTAATGATGATTCCTTCAGCATTTCTGTTCTTAAATCATTGATATCAATTAAAGAATGGATTTTATTATCAGATACTGTATCTCCAATTGAAATCTCTTTACATTTTTTATTATAATCTAATTCATGGAATTTCTGTTTCATGGAATTTTGTAATGAAACTATGATTCTATTATTCCATTTTGTTGAATATTTTTTTACAGATTCTATACTCTTATCTGCATAGGAGCTTGCAATTATATCTGATGTGACCAGAAGAGAATAAATGTAAGAATAAAAGAAAGATAATTCTGGATCAAGATTATTTCTCAAAAAATCAAATAAATAGTCCTGTAATTCATTAAAAGTTCTTTTATTATTAGGTTCTTTGCCAAATAAGAAGAAAGAGAACAGATGACAGGTTTCTTTTGATTTTGTGTCATATGAAAATCCAGATTCATATAAAATATCTTTTATAGAAGTATGGTGCCCATATATAACATATGGCAGCAAAAGAAGAGGTATATTGTTTTTTAGGCTTGAATTTTTAATTTCCAAGTCGTTGATTAAATAATTAGCATATAATAACGAACTGCTAAATGAATGATCTGCATCTATCTGTTCTACAAACTCATTTAAACCGCATTTATCCAGTTTTTCACTGATTGCTAAATTTTTCACTCGATTTAATTTAAAATTAAATGATATTTTTCCAATATCATGAAATTCAACTAATTTAGTCAAAAATGACAGAAAATCGTTGTATTCTATCTCCAAATAACCTTTATCAGAAAAATAGTTGAAAAAATTATGAATTATTTCTTCGTTTAATAATTCCTCGAAGATAACTCTCGTTTTTAATATATGATTTGTTAAAACCTCATTGTCATGAGCCCAAATCTCAATACAATCATTCCCTATATTAAAACAGGAATTACTCCAATCGTATCTTAAATCAAAGAGACCCATTTATTCTCACCAATTTTGTGCAATTTTAACTCTTTATTATCATTCAAGTTCAAATTACTGAAAAAACAGTCGTCATTTTTATTCATAGAATAAAAAGAGACAGGAGCATATTTGAAATCTGTAAAATTGTGTCTTTCAACTGGATAATCCCGGATAACGTATTCATAAAAACTTCTCAGCTTTTTCAGACTATTATCTATTCTTCCAAAAATAACTCCTTCTGTAATTTCAGATAAAGTTGCATTTTCTATTATTCTTTTATCTATGGTTCCATAGATCTTTTGTTCGTCAGAACTTTTAAAAAAATTATTATCGTTTTCTTGTGTCAAAATTTTAGTTTCAGGATTATTAAAATGGTTTATTAATTCATAATTCATAAAAAACTCATTACGACCCATATATAGGTTATAAACAGTTTCATTTACCTTTAATTTTTCTAATAATTCCTTTTTCTCACTTTTAAGATTATTTGGAAAACTTAAATATATTTTATAATATGGTTCTATGAGAACATCTTGGTGAATATTCATTAAATGGGGCTCATTACCATAATGCGAATTAAATGTTACTCTTTTTACTCTAAGATCAAATAGGGCCTGTGTTGAAATTTTGATATCATATAATTCTTCTATTTTGTACTTTCTAGACCCATCATCCAATTCTACATAATCATCAAACTCATATCCCAGTATTGCTGCGACCATTCCTATAATTGAAGTTTTAGGTGGGATTAAATAAGATAGTAAACCTCCTGCATTTGAAAATGGTTTTGTGAAACAGCCAAAACTGCTCCAGATGTCCATTTCAATTATGTCTCCATAATTATTCATTTTAATCGCCATTTAATAGAACATTAGGTTCCATTATTTTCACTTTATCGCCAATCTCCATCTCTATTCCAACTTCTGATGAATCAGCATAAATGGTAATTTCTTCAATGAATGATTCGTATTTTTCCAACTTATTTTTTAACTGTTTAATATTGATCTCTATTTTTTTTACAGGATTATTTTGATCCTTTCTTTCTTTTTCGTTTTTAATTAGAATTAAATCTTTTAGCTCCCCTATATTTAAAGCTGTGACTTTATCATCAGCCCTTTTATTTTTGAATTTAATTAAAAGAAGCATTTTCGAATCTGTCTTTTTACTAGTTGTTTTTCTGAGATTTGTCCCATACCATAATGACTTTTTAAACAATTCCAAATCATCTTCTTTTAATAAGCCAGGATAACTATTAGGGTTTATAGTTACATCATAACTTATGATTGCATCATCAACAACTGCTTCTGAGCCGGTTGTTGTTTGTTTTCCATCATCTGTTGCGAATGGTGCTCCAATTTGTAATCGTTTTATTTGAGCGTTATTAATGTCTTTGCCGTAGCTTAATTGAATAGGCCCGTAAATTTGTTTAGGATCGCTTCCAGTGAAACTAAAAGTCCCTCCAAACATTCTAACATCTGGAGAATTAGTTTTTAAGTCCTCGAAATCCTTGTCAAATATTTTTTCAAAGATACTGTCTTTAGTTTGATATTTTGCATCGTGTTTTTTAGCGCCTTCTGACAATCTAGGATAAAAAAATACAATATTCTTTTTTCCTTGGATATCTTCTACTGTTTCATGGATATATCTTCGGACATTGTATTTTATGCATTTATCTGTAGTAAAGACCTTCCCATCGAAATTTCTAGGTGAATTATCTATAAAATCCCCATTTGGATTTCCCATCACGGTTTCTGTTAAATATATTCCTTGATAGTAGTTTTTTACAATTTCTTCATTATTCATTGCCATCACCTTCCTTTTTTGCACCATATCTTGATGATAAAATATTTTCAGTATAGTAACCCGTGAAGATTAGT
>JAHFBZ010000124.1 GCA_023249725.1 Methanobacteriaceae archaeon | reverse complement strand
TTATTAGCATAAACATCAATTTCAGGCCGTTTATAATCACAAATGCATTGATAATCACCTAAATGGCCTAAATAATGCTCTTTGTATTTTAATATGTTTTCACATTCTGGACATTCTCTTCCCTCTGGAAAAGAATTCTCATTGTTTTCCATATCTTTAATGCCATAGAAAATCACATTATCTGGATGAATTTCTCCTGCAAAATCTGCAACCAATGGATCATCGGCATTTAATATGAGAATATCCGCAGCATCTACCATTTCTCTTTTACACATTATATAATCATTAAAATCATTTTCCTCACTTAGGTGATCCCGGGAGATATTAGTAATTACACCCAATGACACTTCACAATTTAGGGCCGAATTTTTAATTTCACCAGGACGACCAAAGGTTCCTATTTCCACCACTGCCGCATCTCCTTTTAGTCTGGATTGTAAAGCAGGTATAAGTTCTGTGTTTCCCTGCATGTTCATAAAATGTTCAGGAACTGACATACCTGCAACTTTAAGGATATTTTTTAGCATTTGGGTGGTAGTAGTTTTTCCATTGGTTCCGGTGATACCCACTACTGGTTTTTCAACTTTAAAGAAACTTAAAATTTCATTAACACTGATAATTGGTGCATCTGATATGGATCTTATATTTTCTAGAAGCGTTTGGTTTTCCATTAAACTTGGTGCCACCACAATCGTTTCTGCTTCCATTATAACTGCGTCACTATGTCCCCCTAAATCAAGATGAATCCCTTCAGAAGTGAAGACCTCCCTTAGAGGAGTATCAGTAGCCGAATCAGAAATAGTGACATCCGCACCGTGCTGCTTTAAAATTCGGGCCATTAAACTACCTACAGTTCCACAGCCACCAATTACCACTACTTTTCCACCGGACTCTTCAAAGATTTTAATAGCCTTAATAATATCCTCTTTAACACTTGAATATGCATTCACAACCCCAGGCCCAATATGGAGTATTAAATCTCCTTTAAATGCAATATCTAATGCTTTAGAAATTGATTTGCCCACATTTTCTGTAAGATATGTTTCAGTACCCTTTGATCCTAAAGCAACTTCCTGGGCGGCTTCTATATCAATAATTTCTGTGGTTTCATTTTTAGCACTGGCAATCACTACATCTGCATTTTTTCCTAGAATAGTTCCTATTTTGAATTTATCTCGAACTGTAAGAGTATCAGGATTATCCAGACTTACTATTAAACGTCCTGGAATTTTAAGCCCTTCAAATAATTTTTCCATACTTTCGGGATTGTGTGCCGCATCCATGAAAATATTAACCCCATTCACATTATCAATTTTTTCAAATCGTCCTTTAACACCCTGGAAAGACTCTAATTTATTTTTAATATAATCTACTTCAAATCCAAGGATTAATGCTGTGGCCATGGTGGAAATAGTGTTTTCAATGTTAAATAATCCCGGGACATTAAGGTTTATATTGATATTAAAAGGTTTTATGATTTTTCTCTGGAAATTTCCACAATTACAGAAAATTTCACCGCAATTTGTACATATTGCAGTGGGGATAGCATTACTAATCACATTAAATGAAGAACCATCAAGGCCTCTGAGTTTAACATCTTTAACTGAGATATCTAAGTCAATATCTGCTGGAGAATAAGTTTTTCCATTGAATTTTACGGTTTGGGGCGTTCCTAATCCATATAAAATATATTCTGTATTAATTTCATCCAACCGCTGGCTAATAATGGGATCATTTCCATTTGCCACTAAAACTCCATTGGAATGTATTAGGCCTTTTATAGAAAAATTTCGGTCAATGTATTCCTCATAAGTTTTAAATTCATCCATATGGTCCGGCGTTAGGTTGGTAACAACTCCCACACATAACTCCAAACCTTGAGCCATGCGTATGGTTCCATGTGGTAATTCAAAGATGGCAAAATCCTTACTTTGATTTTCTTCATTAACTACCATGTCCACCAGTCCTTCGATAACCAGTGAGTCCTGTAATGATGAGAATACTAGAGTCCTGAAGGATTCCGATTCCATGACCTGATTTATCATGTTGGTAGTGGTTGTTTTTCCATCTGTACCAGCAATACCTATCATGGGCAATTTAATAAGATTATTAAGAATTTCACCAATATCGGAAGTTGTTATTTCCTTAATATCCTTTTTTAAGCGAGAATTTTCAATGAACTTTCTTATATCTGAATCATATGGTATATTGGGGGATACAAATATGGCATCGGCCCATAGTACACTGTCAAATATGTGAGTTCCCAGTTCAAAAACAATTCCTTTCTTTTCCAGTTCCTTAATTTTATTTTTGGATTTTTTAGGAAGTGAATTGAAGTCTTTATTATCTGACACTCTTACAGAATTACCTAAATAATTTAAAAGATTAGCTGCAGGGCGTCCAGCGTTTCCAGCCCCTACTACGAGAATTTTTTTATCCTTGATCACGTTAATCAACCTTTAGCCAGTACATCAAGCTTTTTTTGAATTTCCAGGATTTTATTCTGACCATTTCCACCAATAAATATATATTTATAAGTTTGAGTCATTTCCATAATTATTTCTAATAATTTATCTAAATCTGTTATAATTAATACTTTCCCTTTAAAATTAAGATATTTTAATCGATTTAGAGCTTGATCTATTGTATTTTCAAGGCCTGGAAAGAGAACAATTACCTCCGGATGAGTTTTAGAAGCTTCATCTATTATATCCAATCTCCAGGTTTCATTTTTTCGAGGAGTCCCTAAGAAAATTGCCTTGAATTTCCTCTCTTCTAATACAACTGAAGTAGCATGGGCATTATCAGTTTTACCCGCAAATATTTCACTTTCATTTATATAGTAAGATTTAATACGGCCTTCAATTCCATCAAATTCCATTAAAGAATTTTCTATAATTGCTTCATCAATATTCATGGCCTGGGCAGTGGCCTGGGCAGCACCGGCATTTAATTTATTGAATTTACCTACTAATTGAATCTCAATGTCACATTCATCATAAAAATTACATGATTGGGCGGATTTAGAGAGTTCATAGAGACTTTTGTCGTTCTTATTTAGTATAACGTTCTTACTTTCTAAAAATTTGTCGATTTTTTCACGGTAATTATCTAAAGAGCCATGCACATCCATGTGGTCTCGTTCCAGGTTGGTTAGAACCACCATATCAATGTCAAAACAGTGATCGCAAAATTCCAGAGTCATATCACAGATTTCCACCAAAATCACGTCGTATTCTTCCACATGGGATTGCAGGACTACTTCGGCGTATCCCTCAAATCCTCCTCCTGCGTTTCCACCCACCAGAACTTTTAAACCGGAATTTTCAAGTATTTCCTTTATCATGTAGGTGGTGGTGGTTTTGCCGTTAGTTCCGGTGACACCAATGGTAAATATAGATTTGTGGGATTGTAGAACATCAGGAAGAGTTTTTTTAGAATCCTTTATTTGATTGGTCAGATCACTTTTCCACAAACCCGGGCTGACAATCACGGCATCAGCGGATTGTATTTTTTCCAAATCATGGAAACCTAAATCAAATTCAGATTCGTCTAAAATCTCCTTTAAATCATCCATAGAAACTTCATCATTTAAGTCACTGGCATAAACTCTGTAATCTCTCACTTTAAGAGACTTGACAGCTTTTTTCCCTTCAACACCAAGACCCAGAACGGCTATTTTCATTAGTACACCTAAAACTAAATATTGACCAAATTAAAATGTTTAAAAATTTTTTATTTTTGAATATTATATATTTATTTATGAGATAATTAGTGGATAATTTCTTAATTAAATTTTTATAATAATATAATAATTCCCATTATATACTTAAATTTTATTTATTCCTATTAAAAGTTTTATGCTATAAATTTTTTTAATTAATTTGTATGAAAATTTGAAAAAATCGAATTAATATGGTTTGAAATAATTCAAAATATTTAAGATTTTATACAGTTTTTTTGTTTAACAAGAGATATATATATATATATATATATATATATTAATGACCATAATATTTTAACTAATTATGGTTATTCAATTTTTAAAAAGAGCATTAATAGAACTAAATAAAGCCAATTAAATTAAATAACAGGTCAAACTCATGGGGGTTGTAAAGTTTAGGGGTGTTGGAACTTTTGAAAAAATTTTGAAAATATTATTTTCTGGATTTAATGGACTCTAATTAAAAATTAGCCTAGTTAAATATAAGTATTAGGTGAGAGTAGATATATTATCATGCTAAATCAAAGTATACCTACTCTCAATTGTTGTATTGACTCCATACAACTTAAACTTTCCGATTTTT
>JAHFBZ010000060.1 GCA_023249725.1 Methanobacteriaceae archaeon | reverse complement strand
TTATAAAATACCCGTGGGTTTGAAGTTATTATCTTCTCAAGGCCCTGGGACCTATGATGCAGTTAGTGGTGTTTGGAATGCTGGTTTGTTATTAGTTAATGATAGTGTTAGTTTGGATTTGGTTTTGCAGGCCACAAATATTGGTTATTTTGTGAATTTAGTGAGTGTTTATGGTGATTTAACCAGTACACATGCACGTGCTGCAATACCGGTTGTTAAGGTTTTTAATGGTAAGTGGAGATCCACTGCGGCCATGGGGGATTTTAATAGTGGGAATAATCAGGGTAGTTATAGTTTTGATGTTAAAAATCCTACTGATTCTAATCCTACGCCTGATTATGATTATAAGTGGCCTCCAGTTCCGGATCCTCAGCCTCAGCCAGATCCTGATCCTAAACCTAAACCTCCATGGGATCCACAGCCTAGTATAGATAATGATCAGTTACCTCGAGACATAAAGAGTGTTAGAGACATTGTAAGTGGAGTAAAAGATGCTGAACTAGCAAACTGGAACATGACTATAGATTCTCCAATTGATAAGAATGAATTATTATCTTATGCTATTGATATAGCTGCAGAATTGATTTATATTGGTGCAATGGTGGGAACTCCTGGATCAGGTGAATATTTACAACAAGTCAAAAATGGAATGATGGAAGCCGGAGCTGCTCTAAAAATGGCTGCAGAATATTTTATAAAAGACCCCCGACAGGCTTTTAGAATACTAAAAAGGTCTTTTAAGAATGCGGGTGAGAATAAAAATCAGATGAAATTTTTGGATGATTTTTCTAAGAATACTTTTAAAATAGATCCAAATATCGCTCAGAAGGTAGTGGAAAAGGCTTTATGTGAGATTTTCCCGAAGCAAGCTGGAAAAATAAAAGCTTTCTTTAATGTAATGGGCTCTGCACAATTCCTCTTAGATCCCTTAGAAATTTGGAAATCATGGGGAGAAGTAATATACAGTCTCTTTGTGGATGGATTTGGTCGAGGTGACTATGGTAAAACTGTAGATAACTTCTGGGAAGCATTAGATCAAACTGTTAATCACCCTTTTCCAGGCACATAAATAATAAATGTCAAAACCAATATTATATTAATTATTACAAATCATATTATGAAGGGATTATTTTGAAAACTTGGATGAAATTTCTGAATTCGACTTTTGATTTTAAAGATAAAATCAACTCTTCTTTGGGTAGAGAGACTAGAGTTGATTGGAATAATAGAAAGCTTAAAGAATATTCGGAATATCTGAGGAATTTAAAAATAAAAAATTTAGATATTATTTTAGATGAATTAATAAATAACTGGCAGTCTGGCTTTTATAAAGAGTTAATGTTATCATTTGTTGCCGATAAGGACGATACTAGGTTTTTGACTTTTGATGAGCTATATAATAATCGTTTACTTGTCTTAGCAGCTGAAAATTTATCTAGAACGAATATTAAGACTATTGCTTTTAGTAAAACAGATTTAAATGTTTTTAAGACTATGCAACCTTTCATTGACACAATATATTTCATGAATATTGGCCGTAAGTTTTTGTGGGAAGATGTTTTGAATACCTTCTTCAATGGCCTAGATGCAAGACTAATGCTTGGATTAGATAAATTCGATGAATTAGAAGAGGTTCCTCAACCAACTGCCGAGTTTTTCCAGAAATTAGGCGAAACACAAATAGCAAGCAAGGCAACATCTGACTTATACATGAAATTAACACTTTTACAGATGCATATAGAAGATGACATATTTGGCCACAATTTCGGTGATTTTTCGGAGGATTATCGTCCTACTGAGGATTTATTTATCCAGCTTTTAGCAGGATGCAGTGCGGTACATAATGGAAGAGATACTATTAATTCAGATGATGTAATAATGGCCTATAAGACCTTTTTTAAGCTTGTTAAAACTGATATTACAGTTTATAAGGCTCCTCAGAGCATTATTGATTCTATGCCTGAATTCACAGGTTATCTGGTTTGTGATATGTGTGGTGTTTCTCATGGTCTGGGTCCAGAGGATTCTCCTGATGATTTTGAGGATACGTGTGATTGTGGTGGCCATTTAGTTTATAAAAATAATTAAATTATAAAATCACTAACTCTATAACCCTCTAAAAACAAATATAAAACCAATAAATATTCAGGATGGTGAGGCCATGACTTCTTATTTCAACCCGGAAATTGAAACAATGAATCGAGGTGATTTGGATGCTCTTGTGGAAGCGCGTATAAAATATACGGTCCGATACGCCTATGATAATTCTCCTTTTTATAATAAATGGTTTAAGAGAAACAATATAACTGTTTCAGATATTACAACTCATGAGGACCTTCAGGAACTGCCTATAATAACTGGAAAAAGCATGAGGAGTCATCAACCTCCTGAAACAGAAAAATTTGAATTCAAATGCAGCAATTGGAAGGATATTTACACCATTCATGAGACCAGTGGTACCAGTGGTCGGCCCAAATCATTCTTTTTAACATGGGAGGACTGGAAAAGGTACTCTGAGAAATACGCCAGATCATTTACTTCCCAGGGATTTGGCCCAGGAGACCGTATTGTAGTCTGTGCATCCTATGGGATGAATGTGGGGGCCAATACCATGACTCTGGCTGCCAAAAAAATGGGAATGACCATAATACCTGAAGGTAAATGCACATTTCCAGTCAGGATTATTCAAAATTATGAACCTACTGGAATAGTGGCCAGCATATTCAAACTCCTGAGACTGGCCCGAAGAATGAAATCTGAAGGATTGGAACCCCAAGATTCAAGCATTCAGCGACTCATTGCTGGCGGTGAGAGTTTTTCTGAAGAAGCAAGGAAATATGTGGAAGAAATTTGGGGAGTGAATATTTACAATACCTATGGGAGTACGGAAGGTACTATGTGTGGGGAATGCAGTAAAAAAGTGGGTTTGCACGTCCCAGAGGATATGGTACATCTGGATGTCTATGATCCTTTGCTAAAGGAATTTACAGAGGATGGTGAATGTGGTAGAATTGTTTTAACTACTCTTTTACCAGAAGGTGGAAAAACTGGTACTCTATTACTTAATTATGACACTGATGATACTTCGGTGGTCGTTTCCCGGGATAAATGTGCCTGTGGCCGAACTCACATGCGTGTTTTGAATCCACAGAGGGAAGCAGAAACATTTTTGGTAGCTGGTTCACCTTTTAACCGGGTTGATGTGGAAGCAGGAGTATTCCAAAGAGAAAACATGGATTATCTCACGGGAGAGTATGAGGCCTTTATTTATGGAAATGAAGATGAAGGTGAAGTGACCATGAGGGTCAGCATGGAATGTGAAAGTATAAATAACTGTGACCAGGACTTAATAAAAGAAAATTTCATCAAATCATTCTTCCAGTACAAAACAGGACTTAAAGAAGCCTACCAGGATGGATCATTCGATGTTTTATTTAATTTTGAAGGTCCCGGTGATTTAGAATTTTATAAAATTAAGGGAAGGCCAAAAAGAATAGTTGATCGGCGTTAATATGCTGAAAACAATTTATTTTTTATTTTTTCAAGTCAGCCTATTAATTATTTAATCATGATTGATGGAAATTATTTTTATTCCTAACTTTTTTTATACCTTAAGGTCCTATTAATTCTATAAATGAGATGGATTTAAAATTCAATTTAAATTTAACAAATATTTTAATAATAAAACTTATAAAAATTCTATAAACTTGAGGAAATTTAATGCTTAATGCTGAAACTTATATTACAGATACTGAAGGTATCGGCGGACGAATTAGAACAAAATACGAGGATTTTTATGTGGAAGAAATTCCAGAAACGGTCCCTAGTGGTAAAGGCCCTAATACTTGGATTTGGATAGAGAAAGTAGGCCGAAATACCTTGGATGTGGTTCTAGACATGGCCAGAGATCTTCATCTGGACCGTAAAAGAATGGGCTTTGCAGGCATGAAAGATAAAAAGGCAGTCACCAGACAATGGCTGTGCATTAGTAATTTTGAGCCAGAACAAATTGAAGAGATTAAAGATCAGTTTCACAACGTGGAATTTCTTAAAATCACTCAAAATCAGAAAAAACTTAGAATCGGCCAGCTTATTGGAAATAAATTCCGAATTCTGATTCGGGAAATTGAAGATCCAGAATCTGCTGCTTGTGTAGCTCAAAATGCCTTAAAAAAACTGGAAGAAGTGGGAACTCCTAACTATTATGGTTGGCAAAGATTTGGAAAACCACGCAGCAACACCCATCTGGTGGGTAAGGCCCTGGTTGCAAATGATTTGGCCAAAACAGTGGGTGCTTATATTGGAAATCCACATCCTGAGGAACCAGAGTGGATAAAAGTGGCTAGAACGGCTTATGATGAAGGTAAACTTGAAAAATCCTATGAATTAATGCCTACTGGCATGAGATATGAAAGGATGATGCTCAGGGCCCTTTTAAAAGAGCAAAGGAAGAAAGAAACATTGGATGATGATTCATATCGTAAAGCTTTACTTAGTTTACCCAAACCCCTTAGCAGAATGTTTGTACACGCTTATCAGTCCTTTTTATTTAATAAAGCAGTTAGTGAGAGAACGGCTATGAGCATAAATCAATTTGTGGAAGGAGATATTGTCATTGATAATGAAGAACACTTGATTCATGATGCTTCTCCAGAAGAACTCCAAGAAATGATGGATAGTTTCCAGGCACATCCTACTGCGCCCCTTTATGGTAGTAAAGTTCCTTTAGCAGGGGGAAAAGTGGGTGAAATGGAAAAAGCTGTTTTAGATGAAGAAAAAGTATCTTTAGAAGAATTCATATGTCCTAAAATGCCAAAATTAGGTAGCCATGGATTAAGAAGGGCCATAAGATTTAAAATTTGGGATGTGTATGCTAAAGCCACTGATGAAGGTGTTTTAACTGAATTTTCAATACCTAAGGGATGCTATGCAACTGCAGTGTTAAGAGAGGTTATGAAGGGCGGAGCTATTTAATGACCAACTTGATTTATTCATGATTTAGGGTGTTAATACACATATTTAAAGGTTATAATGAAATTTATAAGCTTATTATTAATTATTAGATTTTTTAGGGGAGAATGTATATTATGAAGACTTTAAAATGTCGAATCATTTCAAAAGGCCAGGCCAAAGGCGAAGCTTTAGTTAGCAGTGAACCTATAAGTTTTTTGGGTGGAGTAGATCCCCATACTGGTCAAGTTATTGATTCCAAGCACGAACTTAATGGAAAAAACATTAAAGACAAAATTTTGATTATCCCTGGGGGGAAAGGATCCACGGTGGGATCTTATGTTATTTTCCAGATGGCTAAAAGTAAAACAGCACCTAAGGCCATAATCTGTCTTAAAGCAGAGCCAATAATTGCTACTGGTGCTATAATGGCTGAAATACCTATGGTGGATAATATTGAAGGAAATATAATGGATATGGTATCTTCTGGAATGGAAATAGAAGTGGATACGGCTGAAAAAGAAATAAGAATATTTTAATCCATTAATTAAATCAATTTTTTTATCATCACAGTAAAAATGGGATTTTTTTTTTTTAAGTTTAAAATTAAATAAAAAAGAGAATTTAAGGAATATTATTTAATAAATTTAAAAATTTATTAGAATTTTTAGTTGTTCATGTTAGCTTCGGCTAGAACGCCACCTATGGCTCCTAAAACTCCATTTATAAGTATTAAGACGATGGTTAAAAGTACTCCAAGTAATGCACTAATAAATCCAGCTAAATTTCCTAAACTGGCGGATAAGAGGCCTATAAATGCGGTTATTATTCCTAACCCTAATAGTGATAAAATTCCAATTATTAAACCACCAATAACTCCTGCCAATTCTCCATTAAGGGCCCCCATCTGACTTTCCTTCTGTAATCAGATAAATCGTAGCAAAACCACCTAATAATGGTCCTAAAAAGAATAAGGGGAATATTGCTAGGCCTAATGCCAGTGTTAATGCGGCTGTAATTAATGATCCTAAAATTATGGCTTTCCAATCAGTCATTTTAAACACCTATTACTTATTTGTATTTTTTGCAGTATTGTATGCATCATAAATAGCGAGTAACCAAATTATTATATAAATAACAATTTGTAGAAACGGTATTAATGAATATATGATTGAAAATGGTATTAATGAAAAATAAAATAATAATTGGGGTAAGATAAAAATAGTTGATAAAATACCCAGAATTATTAAAATACCTTTTTCAAATTCTTCATTGTATATCTGACCTAAACCTGGTATTAAAAGTGACAATATTAATGAAGTATCTTGATTTTTTGGCCGATTGGGTAATGATCTCCCATGGGGTGTCTTCATTACTTTTACTCCATATTTTGGCCTTATTTCTGCTTTTTTGTCTATTTCTGCTCCACAATTAATGCAGTATTTGGTTTCGGCCATATTCGTCACTTATTAATATTCCAATTGGGCATTGATTTCGTTTGCAGTATTGTATGCATCATAAATAGCATAAATCCAGATAATCAACCAAGTAATAAATCCTATAAATACTAACATTAAAACTCCAGAAATCAAAGCTCCAACTAGTAATAAAAGTCCTTTACCTACTTGCCCATTGTATATTTGTCCTAATCCTACTACTAAAAATGATAATACAGCTGCTAATCCCGCATTTTTTGGCCCGACTGGTAAATTTTGGCCTTGAGAGTTTCCCATTAATCTTACTCCACATTTTGGGCATATCTCTGCTTTTTTGTCTATTTCTGCTCCACAGTTACTGCAGAATTTAGTTTCTTTTTGAATTATAATTTCTTCTTTTTGACTTTCCATTATTTCACTCCATTTACATCATATAAAAAAAGTATTAAATAAAAGTGGGTATCAAAAAAGAATTATAAAATTTTATATAGTTGTTATTGACTATTTTATATTATTTGCTGCATATGCAGAAAATTTATTCATTTTTTCATTTTCATATGACCTATTGCTATTAAAGACCCAATTGTTCCACCAAGGATACCTATACAAGCATTTCCAATTAGTGACATGGCCAGACTTTGCACAATTTGGAAAATAATGCTTTGATTTAGGTAAAAAATGTATAAAACATAAATTAGCCAGATAAAGGCCCCTACAATTCCACCATGGATAGCACCATTCATGGGATGGCCTTTAGCTAAATATCCTGTTAACATACTTCCAATTAAAAGTGGAATGAATCCTATTCCTATAAGTCCAATTGCATTGAAATTTAAAGCCCTTGATAAATAACTTAAAATTAATCCCAATACTAAGGTTAATACAATACCAATAGCTAATGCTTTCCAATTAAAAGGGAGCAAATTTTCATTTTCAGATGAATCCATTTGTTTAATCTCCTATTAAGTAATTTAAATTTATTATATTAATTTATTATAACCATTATTTATACAATATTTTTATTATTCTACAATTCCATATAACTATTGGTAAAGGATTACGCTGCAGGAGAAAAGGATATTTTATTTAAAAATTAATATCTTTAATAATAAAAATTAAAAAATGCCTATAATTATCTTTCGGCTACAAAAACACCTATTCTTCCACCAATGCCTCCTATCATAGCATAGAGTACAATGTAAAGAATTGATATTAGTAATCTTTCCCCTAATATTGTCAGACCTGCAGCACCCCCAATAATGGCTCCGAATATAAGCCCTATTATTATAACTATAATTGCAGCAATAACTCCTACAAGAGCTCCATGAATGTATCCATTCATCCATTCTCCGCCAATAGAATAACCAACATATATAGTTGCTAATAAAAATCCTAAGATTCCCGAAACTCTGAGGATTACACCTAATATGAAACTTAAGACAATCGCTAATATAACTCCAATAATTACTGCTTTCCAGTTTATATCCATTTTTTCACCCCCATTTATAATAATATAAACTAATCTATCTATATTCCATATATTTTTTTCTTTTTGAATCTAAGGCCAAATTTTGGTTTGAATTATCCATAAATTTCCTTCAAGGAAAAAATCAATAACCATGAGAGATATAAATGAAGGTTAGTAAATATCATAATTTTAAGGAAGGAATCGCTATGAAATCATTACTCATCATCAATGGAACCATAATTTCTGGAAATGGAAATGAGCCACTTCAAAATGGAGCTATTTTAGTTGAAAACAATATTATCAAGGATATTGGACCAAGGAATTCTATAAAACCTCCAGAAAACTGTCAAATCATTGATGTGGATGGTTCTTTTATCTTGCCGGGTTTCATTGATACTCACATTCATTTAATGTCCAATGGATTCAGAATGGAAGATACTATGTACAATCCTCTGGCCCTGCACTTCTATCATGCCTTGGAAAACATGAAATTGACTCTGGAAGCAGGTGTAACAAGTGTTAGGGACGCGGGATTGGCGGATATCGGAGTAAAAATGGCTGCTGAACAAGGATTATTCCCGTCACCTCGCATGCAAATAAGTGTAATGCCTTTGTCCATTAGTGGAGGCCACTTTGATTTTAATTTAAATTCAGGATTTGACATGAAAATTTCCTATCCTGGATATCCTGAGAGTATTTGTGACGGCCCGGATGAGGTAAGAAAAAGATCAAGAGAGGTTTTAAGAGCTGGAGCGGATGTTCTAAAGGTCATGGTAACTGGGGGGGTTATGAGTGCCAATGACCGGCCAGAATTCATCCAATTCACCGTGGATGAATTGAAGGTTGTAGTAGAAGAGGCACAATTCCGGGGCGGAATGAAAGTAATGGCCCATGCCCATGGCGCAGGGGGTATAAAAAATGCAGTTAAGGCTGGAATTTATTCCATTGAACACGGAACCTATGCTGATAAAGAAGCCTGTCAAATGATGGCTCAGGCCGGTACTTATTTGGTACCTACTTTTGTGGTCATTAACTTAAATCGCAAAAAAGCCTTAGCGGGTGAACTTCCCGAATACAGCCGTAAGGGAGCTATTGAAATAGCTAAAGTCCACAAAGAAAATATGCAAATGGCCTATGAGTTAGGAGTTAATATAGTGGCCGGAACAGACTGTGGGGTGGTGGAACACGGTTTAAATCTTCTGGAGCTGACCTATTTATGTGACATGGGTATGGAACCAATGGAAGCCATCCAAGCGGCTACTAAAAAGGCAGCTGAATGTTTAGGATGGCAGAATAAAGTGGGAACTCTGGAAAAAGGAAAGTTGGCAGACATTGTGGTGGTTAAAAAGGACCCACTGGATGATATTAGTTCATTGACTGATAAAGAGAATATTTTAATGGTAATAAAAGATGGTAAGATCTATAAAAATACTTTATAATATTTTCAAATGATTTAGAGCACTTTATAATAAGATAAACTATATGGTGATAAATTCAGGAGAAATATAACTTATAAATATTTTTTAGCTGCTTTTAATGTTATAAAAGAGCAATTAAAAATGTAAATCACAAAAAAACTAAAATTATTAATTATTAGATCTATATATTAATATTAATCTGGGGGAGGAATAAAAATTGAATCACAGCGATCATGAACATGAAATGGAACATGGGGGCCATGAAGATCATGAAAAAGGTAAATGTGTTGTATGTGGGGGAGAACTATCTGAAAAACATCGGATGGAAGGAGAACATGTACATTCTAGCATGATTGATGATTTAAAAAAACGATTCTGGATTTCATTGACTATAAGCATTCCTATTCTTATTTTATCACCTACTGTCCAAGGATTAGTTGGTTTAGGTGACTCGATCCGATTCAATGGAGATTTATACCTTCTTTTTGTCTTATCATCGATAGTTTATTTTTATGGTGGTTATCCATTTTTTAAAGGATTTTTTAATGAAATTAAATCCAGAGCACCTGGAATGGATATGCTAATTTCGGTTGCTATTACCAGTGCCTATCTTTACAGCAGCGCGGTGGTTTTTGGCCTTATGGGTGAAGTATTTTTCTGGGAACTTGCAACATTAATTGACATTATGCTTATAGGGCACTGGTTGGAGATGAGATCAGTGATGGGAGCTTCCAGAGCACTTGAAGAACTTGTAAAACTCATGCCATCAAGCGCCCATAAAATAATACCTGATGGAAGTGTAATAGACGTCCCTTTAAATGAACTGGTTGTAGGAGACCAAGTAGTCATTAAACCTGGAGAAAAAGTCCCTGTAGATGGGGAAATTATAAGAGGAAGTACTTCTATCGACGAATCAATGCTTACTGGTGAATCAGAACCTTTATTTAAGGAAATTGGTGCAGAAGTCATAGGTGGGTCTATTAATGGAGAAGGATCTATTAAAGTGGAAATAAAAAAAACGGGAAAGGATTCCTTCCTTTCAAAAGTTATAACACTTGTTGAGGAAGCACAAGCCAGTAAATCAAAGACACAGAACCTTGCAGACCGTTTTGCAACAGGGCTTACAATAATAGCACTATCTGGTGGATTTATAACGCTCTTAGTATGGTCAGTAGTTTCAAATTTTGGATTTGAATTTGCTCTTGAGAGAGCGGTAACGGTAATGGTTATTGCATGCCCTCATGCACTTGGACTTGCAATACCTCTGGTTGTTGCAGTTTCAACATCTTTATCAGCACGAAATGGACTTTTAATAAGAAATCGTGCGTCTTTTGAAAGATCACGAGCTATTGATGCTATCATATTTGATAAAACAGGTACACTTACTGAAGGAAAGTTTGGCGTGACTGATATTGTTCATTTAAGTAGTGAATATCGTGAAAATGATATTTTAAAATATGCAGCATCTCTTGAATCTTATTCTGAGCATCCTATTGCTAAAGGAGTTGTAAACTCTGCAAAAGAAACTTTCGATGTTGAAGACTTTAAATCAATTCCTGGAAAGGGTATTCAGGGTAAAATTAATACAAAAAATGTTGAGGTAGTAAGTCCTGGATATTTAAAGGAACTTAACATTGATATTTCTAATGAAATGGTTGATAAACTTTTATCTGAAGGAAAAACAATTATTTTCGTAATTATTGAAGGAGAACTTAAAGGTGCTATTGCACTAGCAGATATTATACGGGAAGAATCCAAAGAAGCCATAAAAAAATTCAAAGACATGGGGATTCAATGCATAATGATTACTGGGGACAGAAAAGAGGTTGCAGAATGGGTATCTAAAGAAATTGGGTTGGATAAATATTATGCTGAGGTTTTGCCGCAAGAAAAGGCTGAAAAAGTCCGAGAAATCCAATCTGAAGGTTTAATTGTTGCTATGACCGGAGATGGTATTAATGATGCACCGGCACTTGCACAGGCTGATGTGGGTATTGCCATCGGGGCAGGTACCGATGTAGCTATTGAAGCTGGTGATGTTGTACTTGTAAGAAGCAATCCTCTTGATGCTGTTTACATAATAAAGCTTGCTAAATCAACCTACAAAAAAATGTTCGAAAATCTAGCATGGGGGGCAGGATATAACATTTTTGCAATTCCCATTGCAGCGGGGGTTCTATATAGTTTCGGAATTCTTTTAACCCCCGCAGCAGGAGTTATATTAATGTCACTTAGTACTATTATAGTGGCTTTTAATTCGAGGTTTTTGAAGATAGAGAAATAGCGAAAACGGAATAATCAAATGTATATTATACATCATGATATGGCCTTAATGATGGCACAATGAGTCTCAAATTCAAAACTCCCAGATATACATGATCTTGCAATTCAAATTATTAAGCTCAAACTCGGAAATAGAAATTAATGAAAAAATGGTAGGTATGGAACAAGTGTTCCATCATCTTTAAATAATAAATTCAATCAAGCCACTTCTGATCTTCAAATACAATGTAGATCATCCAAGCAACCATTAAGTTTTGGTTAGCTCTCTGAAAGAATATATTATTTAAATTACAGATTATTATTAAAAAACATACAAAAAAAATCCATAATTGAGTAAATATGAGATAACTAATATTATAATTAAAATCTACTTTATTAGGTATTTTAAGGAAAATAGTAGGGGAAAAAGGCAATGAGTGAAGAAAAGAGGGTAAAAAAATCTGAAAAGGTAACCCTGGATATTACTGGGATGCACTGTACTTCATGTGCATTAAATATCGAAAAAAAACTGGAAGAAGAGGAAGGAGTAATATCTGCTGATGTAAGTTATTCAACGGGTAGGGCTTCTGTGGAATATCTTCCGGAACAGATAGATAAACAGAAAATTCCTGAAATAGTGGAAGATACGGGATATAAAGGTTTTTTTGTTGCTGAAGATGAAGAAGAATACGCTACAGACCCTGTAACCGGTATGCGTGTGCTGAAATCAAAGGCCATACATAAACAATTTGGTGGAAGAACTTACTACTTTTATGACGAAGAATCTTTAAAGAAATTCGAATCTCCGGATGATGAACTTAAATCAATGCGAAGACGAGTTGCTTTCGCATTGTCTGGTGTTTTTTTACTGGCATTGTTAAGAGTAGCAGCTACCATAACACTCGCTGCTGGAGTTTCGCTTATAAGCTGGGCTCCCATACCTGCTCTTCCTTGGTTTACTTGGGGGTACTGGCTTTTTATTCTCACCACTCCTATTCAGTTCATAGGTGGTTGGACTTTTTATAAAGGTGCTTATTATGCGGTCAAAAATAGGGCTCTGAACATGGATTTCCTTATAGCTATGGGAACCCTTACGGCCTGGACATACAGTACCATAGTAATTTTCTTCCCAGGGTTACTTCCAGTATCAACCACAGATGTCTATTTTGAAGTATCTGCTGTCATAATAGCATTTGTGCTCCTGGGAAAATTTATGGAAGATTATATAAGGCAGAGAAGCTCTGCTGCTGTGAGAAAACTTCTGGATCTTCGACCTAAAACTGCACATGTAATAAGAGATGGAAAAGAGCAAGAAATACTCGCCGAACTAATTATGAAAGGTGAATTAGTGGTGGTGCGACCTGGTGAAAGAATGCCCGTTGATGGTGTAGTGGTTGAAGGAGAAACTTCAGTAGACCAATCAATGGTAACTGGTGAGAGTATACCTATTTCCAAAAAAGAGGGCGATGAGGTAATTGGTGCCACCATAAACAAACAGGGTATGATAAAATTCGAAGCAACAAAAGTAGGTTCAGAAACTACTCTAATGCAAATAGTTAAGTTGGTTGAGGATGCACAATCATCCAGTGCACCTATACAACGCCTTGCAGATAGGGTTAGTGCTTACTTTGTTCCAGCAGTAGTTTTGATTGCATTACTTACATTTGCTGGATGGATTATCATTGGTGATTTTACTCAAGGTTTACTATGCTTTGTCGCGGTTTTGATAATATCCTGTCCTTGTGCGTTGGGGATAGCAACTCCTGCTGCACTTATGGTGGGTGTGGGAAAAGGAGCTGAGAACGGAGTTTTAATACGTGGTGGTGAGTACCTCGAGAGAGCTCATAAATTGAATAAAGTGGTGTTCGACAAAACAGGAACTCTTACAAAAGGAAAACCCGAAGTAACCGATATAATTGCTGAAAATAAGGATGAAATCATAAAAATGGCTGCTATTGCAGAAAAGGGTTCTGAACACCCCCTTGCAGAAGCTATACTGAAAAAAGCAGCTTCTGCAGGAATCGAAGATGATGAATCCACTAATTTTGAAGCAATTCCTGGCCATGGTATCAAAGTAAAATGGGATAATAAGGATATTTCAGTGGGTAATAGAAAAATGATGGCAGTAGAAGGTGTAGATATTGTCTCATTTGAAGAAGAAATTCAGGCTCTTGAAGTTGAAGGAAAAACTGTGATACTAGTCTCTTCGGATAAAAAAATGCAGGGAATGATTGCTATTGCGGATACGCTTAAAGATAATTCTCTTGAAGTAGTAAGTAGTCTTCATCAGATAGGTGTGGAATCCATAATGCTTACGGGAGATAATGATCGCACTGCAAACGCCATTGCCAAACAAATTGGGATAAAAAGAGTCATTGCCAATGTACTTCCACATGAAAAGCTAGAAGTTATTAAAAAACTGCAGGAAGAGGGTAATATTGTAGCCATGGTTGGTGATGGAATAAATGATGCTCCAGCACTGGCCCAGGCAGATATAGGTATAGCTCTGGGATCTGGTACTGATGTGGCCAAAGAAACTGGTGGCATAATACTTGTAAATGATGATCTTAGGGATGTTGTGACTGGAATCAAATTGAGTCAAGCTACCATGAAAAAAATCAGGCAAAATCTGTTTTGGGCACTTGCATACAACTCTGCAGCAATACCTTTAGCAGCTTTCGGATTTTTAAATCCAATTATAGCTGCTGCGACAATGTCTTTAAGTTCACTCACAGTAGTTTCAAACTCTGCCCTTTTAAAAAGATTTAAAATTAAAAAATAAATATTTTTAAATTTTTTTGATAAGATTACATGGATTTAACTTGGTCTGAGTTTTCAGTTTAATGCTTTTATTATCTGCACTGTTAAAAGGATATGCCTGCTGCCAATAAGAAGCTTACCAAGACTTCCAAAAATACTGATAAGTAATCTGATTGTAGATAGCTTCTATTAAATTATGACTTAGTGGAGTACTTTATTTAATTATCATCTATCTTTTTAATTTAATTGATGAGAAAATCATTTTTATTTTCTTAATTGATATTTATCTATTAATTTATAATTTTTTTTAATTATTTTACATAAATTAATTAGAAATTTTAAAATTTTTCAAAATAAATAGTCTATCAATATAAAAACTTTAATACTTTTTTAAATATACTATTATATTGGTGTAAAAATGGCAGTAGATCCTATATGCAACATGGAAGTGGACGAGAAATCGGCCAAATTTGTAAGTGAATATAAAGGGAAAAAATATTATTTCTGCGCTTCGGGATGTAAAAAAACATTTGAAGATAATCCTGAGAAATACACAGAAAAATAAGCTAATTAATATTTTAATTAAAATTTACTTCTTTAATATTTATTATTATTTAATTCAATACATGATTTATTATTTATATCGATATAAGGGGCGATAAAATGGCAAATCCTAGTAATGTATATATAGTGGCGGTAGAAACAGTAGCGATATTAAGTTTGACACTAATTTCTCTTATGGGAATGTATAAGGGGCAAAATGAGATAGCTGCAGCTGCAGTTGGGGGCATAGCTGGATTTATATCTCATAAAAGTTTGAGTAAGGCTTCGTCAGAATCAGAAAAACCAACTGCTGAAGTAGAAAAAGCCGTTAAAACTACCACTGAACAACCAGCACCAAAACTAGAGAGTGAATCTGGTCTTCAAAGTGAAATAAAGCCTAAAGCTGAAAATAAAGAGAAAATACTGGAAGAAGAATCTGAAATTGAAGAAGACGTGGCTTAAACCACCTGTGAGGTAATTCAATGATCATATCTTATAAAGAGTACCAGGACATGAGCGTTCGTATAATGCAATTTCAAATGGAAAGGGGCAGAAAACCTAAATATGTTACTTTAAATGGTTCTAAAATTGGCAAAAGACAGTATGAAGACATGATGCGAAGAGTAGATCTTTTTATAAAAAGCAAAGGCAGGAATCCGAAATCAGTCCGATTAGAT
>JAHFBZ010000123.1 GCA_023249725.1 Methanobacteriaceae archaeon | reverse complement strand
GTGGCCAAAATGATAATAAAAAGCCTAATGAACCACCTAAAATGCCAGATTGGACCTTAGATCCTTTTTCATCTGATAATGATCCTAGTAGTGAAGAATTAAATGATTGGGCTTCTGTTTTACAGAAGTTCAGTGTTGAATTTTTAATTTTCTGTGCGGTATCTATGGTTCCTAATGATTATATCCGTAATTTACAGAATTCTTTCATGAATTCAATGTCCACACTCTACAGAATAGCAGAATTCTTTGGACAGGAAAAAAAGATTGAAAAAGCTGCGGATTTAATGAAACGGGCGCATAGTACAATTAATCGTGCTGATAATTTGGTGTTGGCTAATCGGATTGGGGCTGTTTTGGATGGTTTGGGTCCTAATTTGGGTATGAAGTATTTGGAGGCTATTTTAAAGAAGCTTTTCCCTGGGCTTGAATCTGAAATAACAATGTTTTTAAATTCAATTAGTGTTGCGCAGTTTGTTTTGGATCCTTTTGGGACATTGTGGTCCATTATCGATGCAGGTTCAGCTTTGTTTACTAAGTATATTCCTAAGGCTGAAGATATTAATAATGTTTTAAATATTATATAGTGGTGATTTTTGTTGAAATTTTGGGATGATTTTAGTAAAGAAGCGGATAGGAGAGGCAGAGCAAGATCTGAGAATTGTATGGAGGATCATGTTCTTTATTTTAGGGGTTGTGGTGTTTTTGGTCTTTGTGAGGTGGTTGATAGTCTTTTGGAGTTGGCTGATTCTGGTGTTTATAAGGATTTAATGTGTGCGTTTAGAATGGAAACTACTAAGGTTCCGGAGAGGGTTTTTACTTTGGATGAGTTGATGGAAGTGCCGTTTTTACGTCTTTCACGTAAATATTTACATTTTGGAGGTTTTTTAACTGCTATTATGAATCGTTCGCTTGTTAATGCTAAATCTTTCACGTATATTTACGAGATGATTGCCTATGTTTCTGTTCTTTTTTCGGGCAATGTAAAATCATGGGATGAGGGAGTGGATGTTTTTTTTGGTGGTTTGGATGAGCGGCTTGTTTTTGCATTGGAAGATTTTGATAATGTGGATTTTGAGGAGTTACCTGAACCTACACCGGAATATTTTAAGCTTTTAAAAAATATTAGATGGAGTAGCAAAGAAGATAAACTAATTTATGACAGATTAATTGACTTTACCTATGAGCTCACGAAGAATATTTTTGATTATCCTGATTTTAATTATACTTTAGGTTGGATGTCTAATTATAGGGTTATGCAGGATCTTTTTGTTCAAATTTTAGCTGCTTGTAATGCTGTGAATGATGATAGAGTGGAGATTGTTGCAAGTGATGTTATCATTGCATATAAAACTTTTTTAAAACTTGTTCGCACTGATGTTAGGAAATATAAAGCTATTCCTGAGAGAATTAGGAATATTGAAGGATATACTCCAACACAAGGTGAAGGTTTTCTTATATGTAGAAACTGTGATAGTTACTATAAATTGGAATATGGTGAATCTGCGGATGATTATTCTGATATTTGTGATTGTGGTGGTCATTTAGTTTATAAAGATAGTATTTAGTCGTTTTTTTCATGATGGTGTTCTTAAATCGGATATAATATCCAGACCATCCCCATTTGGTTTGTGTTTTGATAGTTATGGTAAGTTGTGGATTATGGATTTGGATGGGGAGTATATTCATCGGTTTGATACCAGTATAAATGGTGTTGATCTTTCTAAAAGATTGGTATCTACTAATCATAATGCTTTAGGTTATTTCACTGTTAAATCACCAGATAAGTATGAATCCGGGGGGGGGGCCTGGAGTGTGGTTCATGATTATGGTAGCATTACTGGTTGGGATAATATTTCCTGGAACAGTTTGGAACCAGTGGGAACTAAGGTTTCGGTTCAGGTGAGAAGTTCCAATGATCAAATTAACTGGTCCAATTGGGAGGATGCCGTTAATGGCCTGTCACTAAAGATGACACCTCCTGGCCGGTATCTGCAAGTAGAAGTTAATTTAGAACGTTTTAATAATACAGAATCTCCAGTACTTTATGATATTAGTGTTAATGCTTTGAATGTGACTTCTGAGGCCACGGATTTGGCCGTGAATATTACAGGTAATGCTAGTAGTGTGGGTATTGGTGATACGGTTCATTTAGTTATTGGTCTTAGTAATTTAGGCCCTAAAGTGTGTGATGCTAAGTTGAATTATAAGATTCCGGTGGGTTTGAAGTTATTATCTTCTCAAGGGCCTGGTGTTTATGACCCGGTTAGTGGTGTTTGGTCTGCTGGTTTGTTGTTAGTGAATGATAGTATTAGTTTGGATTTGGTTTTGCAGGCCACTAATATTGGTTATTTTGTGAATATGGTGAGTGTTTATGGTGATTTAACCAGTACACATGCCGTGGCCGCGAAGCCGACTGTTAAGGTTTTTAATGGTAAATGGAAATCCACTGCGGCCATGAGTGATTCTAATAGTGGGAATAATAAGGCCAGTTTTAGTTTTGATGTTAGGTCTCCGACTTATCAGACACCTAGCCATGAATATAAATGGCCTGATGATGTGCCCGATCCGACTCCTCAGCCTACTCCTACACCTAAGCCAGATAAGGAGCCTCAACCTACTCCTAAGCCTAAATATCCGCCTAAACCAACTCCTTCAAATGATCAATTACCCCGAGATATTGCAAGTGTACGTGATATTACTGGCGGAGTAGAAGGAGCAAAAATAGCAGACTGGACACTAAATCCATTTAATGATGATAATGATACAGAAGCATCTCATGTTGATGTACCAGATTGGGCATGGGCTCTTATTTTAGGAGGAGCCATTGTGGGTTGTGTTTTAACAATTACTCCTGCAGGAACTGCCGCTAGTGAATATATACAAACAATAAAACTAGGAATTCTTGAAGCATTGGCTTCATTATGGATATATTCATCATATTTGGGTAATTCCATTAAAGAGTTCATTATAAATGCAATGACTCCTGTTTTTATTAAATATGGAAATTTTATTACACCAAATCTTCAGGAAATGTTATTTACTCCAATTACTGGTATTGGGCCAATGAATATCATCAGTCTTGGCTTAAGAAATTTAGCAGTAATGGTTCCGGCTTTAGAACCTTATATTGCTCCAGTAATAGAATCTTTGGATCAATTAACATTAATCGAGGTGGCCCAGAAACTTAATGAATTCTTAAAAAAATAGTATTATAGGTGATATTTTATGCCTTCTCGTAATGATTTTGGGGAATATGCTTTAAAAAAACTAGAAAAGAAGTATAATTCTAGCTTAATTGACGGTTTTATGCATGATTTGAATTTTCTGCTTGATTCTGGTTATTATATTAATTTATTCGATGTTTATAGTAATTGGGAGGAGCCTGTGCCTTTGGATAGTGAGTTTACTCATGAAATTGCTTGTGAAAGTGAACTGTTGGTACTTGGTGTTGCGAATTTGAAAAATATTCCGATTAGTTTTTTATCTGATCTGATCGATTACAATACGTTTATTTTCTTTTTACCCTTTTTGGAATGGATTTATTCCATGAATTTAGAAAGACAACTGGGTCCTGATGATGTTCGTAGATTGTTTGTCAGTGATCTCGCTGAAAGAATTGTTTTTGCTTTAGAAGATTTTGATACTACAAAAGAAACATTTAAAGTCACACCCGAGTTTTTCCAAGAACTTAGAGAAGTTAAATGGGATAATAAAAAAACTAAAAAAATTTTTAACGAACTAGAAAATATTTTATCTCTTTTTGCTTTTGAAAATTATGGGTTTAAAGAGAGCTCCTTTAAAACTAAACAGGGATGGGTAGTTTTGTTTTTAGCAGGATGCTGTGCAATAAAAGAGAATAGGCAAAAAATAATCACTAAAGACGTTTTAATCGCTTATAAAACCTTATTTAAAATTATTAAAACGGACATATCTAAATTAATTTAGTCACGAGATTTCTAAGGATTAAATGCCTAAATTTCCTGTGCTTATGATATTAGTTTTAATGCTTTGAATGTGGCTGATGAGGCCACGGATTTGGCGGTGAGTATCACTGGTAATGCTAGTAGTGTAGGTATTGGTGATACGGTTCATTTGGTTATTGGTCTTAGTAATTTGGGCCCTAAAGCGTTTGATGCTAAGCTGAATTATAAGATCCCGGTGGGTTTGAAGTTATTATCTTCTCAAGGGTCAGGTGTTTATGATGTGGCCAGTGGTGTTTGGTCTGCTGGTTTGTTATCAGTTAATGATAGTGTTAGTTTGGATTTAGTGTTGCAGGCCACTAATATTGGGTATTTTGTGAATATAGTGAGTGTTTATGGTGATTTAACCAGTACACATGCTGTGCCTGCGAAGCCGATTGTTAAGGTTTTCAATG
>JAHFBZ010000059.1:1527-15623 GCA_023249725.1 Methanobacteriaceae archaeon | reverse complement strand
TTTTTCTCACCAATCTGGTTTTTGGACCACATAGCAATGAGTTCGGCCATTTTACGAGATACCGTGAAACACAGCGTCTGTAAATCCTGAATTATGAAGAATAAAAATAAGTTCATGGTCTCCTGGTGAACTGAAAGATCATTCTTCTTATTGTAAGGATTGTAGAGAATGAAATGTTTTTCTCCACTGGGTGATGTATCCTTAGAAATAAGTTGGAATGGTTCTCCAATTAATTTCTCAGCAAATTCCGTGGGATTGGCCAGGGTGGCTGACGAGAGAATGAACTGTGGATTAGAACCATAGTAATGGCATATTCTTTTCAATCTCCTAATTAAAAAAGCCACATTAGAGCCAAAAACTCCACGGTACTGGTGGGCCTCATCAATAACCACGAATTTAAGGTTTTTATAGAATCTCTCCCACTGGTGATGCCAGTAGAGAATAAGATGGAGCTCATAGGGATTTGTTAAAATTAATCGTGAATTTTTCTTAATCCAGGGGCGTTCACTCTTAGGTGTGTCTCCATCATAGATATTGGATATAAGTTTGAGATCAAGATCAGCATCCAGACTTTTAATTATTTGAAGCTGGTCATTGGCCAGTGCCTTGGCCGGATAAATATAAAGTGCGGTGGCATCATTATCTGCCGTGAGTTGCTCCATAATAGGCAGATTAAAAGCCATAGTTTTTCCAGAAGCTGTTGGAGTGGTAATTAAAACATTTTCTCCTGCACGCACATGTTTAAAAGCCTGAGCCTGGTGTTTATAAAGTTGGAAATTGTTTTTATCCAGATAATTCATTATATTTTCTGGAAGGTTTTCAACTTCACAGTACTGGGCCTCACGGGCCGGGAGAGTTTCTACATGCTCTATTTTATCCCGATAGCGAATGTCATTTTTCAGTCTCTCAAGTACCTTGCTGACCATGTTATTCCTGTTTTGTAATGTTGTAATAAGAACTTAATTTATCTATTAATTATTCTTAATGGTACTTGTAAGTTAATAAATGTTTTTGAGTATTATTTAGAAATTATAGAGCATATATTCAATATAATCCCAGTTGATTTTTTTTAATATAATCAAAATAAAGCATATAATCCAATTTTCTATTATTTAAAAAGAGTATAGGAATGTAATTTAAGAGTAAAAACATTATTTTCCTGATTAATGAGAGTTCTACTTTCTTATTTTTTCCCTATTTTTTTGACAACCTTTTAAATATTTTTTTTATGAGGGTATGACCATATTAACTATTTCATTATCATCTAGTAAAGAATATATAACTTGGAAATTTTATTATTTAATATCAAAAAAAATATAAGATGCTTAAAATAAACCTGACAATTTTATTATTTAATATCAAAAATAATTAAAAAAAAGTCTTAAAAATGAAAAACAGGATTACATATTTTGTTAATAAAGGATGGGTTTGAATGTTAGAGGAAGTTAAAATTGAAATTTCATCAGAACTATTAAAATTAGCTAAAGAAAATAATATTAGATTAAAGGATGCTTTAGCTGTGGGTATAACTCAACGAGCAGATGTGTCCATTGAAAGACATCTTCTTTTGAAAGAATTAGAGCATCATACAAAAGCTAGAGATTCAATACTCCGTAGATTGGATGAAACATCCCAACTAGATGATTCTAATTATATTAACCTAGTTAATCCAATTATAAAAACAATTGTTATTAAGGCCGAGAGATCCATTCCTGAAGGAGCAAGTGTTAATGAATGGATTCACACAGAATTGCAGGATCATCAGATTGCAAGATTCATAAGAGCACAAAAAATCGATATAAATATGGATAAAGTATGGGAATACCTTGATGAATATTACCCTTATACTCCTGATGAAGAGGCCCAGCCCATAATAGCTCCGGAATTAGAATTAAGAAATGCAGTTCAAATAATTGTTAATGATTTTGAGAAAAATAAAATCGCGTATCTTAAAAAGCATAACTGGCATTCTATTCATGATGTAACTGAAGAACACATTGAGATAAAAACACGCCAATATAATGTTAATCCATCCGACATTCTGAATGAATTATCAAAACTTAAAACTTAAAAATAAATTAAGATAAATATCAATTATTCCGGAATATTAATTTGATATTATAAGGATATTCCTGGCCTAATAACTATTAAAGCAATTAGAATAATCTGATTTATTTTAAAACAAATTTTCAAGCAAACTTATCCATTATCCAGCACCTGTCGATTTTAATTCAAAATTATATTTTTTAAACTTTTTATCTCCTTTAGAAATTCTGGTACTGTTTTTCAACCATTTTCCCCAGTAACTTCTAAAATCCAAAGAATTGAGATAAAATAAATAGTGAAAACATGATAAAAATAAGCAATTTTAGTAGTAATTTCGATATTATTTTTTGGTATATAAACTTGTGAAGAATTAAACTTCTAAAAATAATCAAATTACTTACAATTAAAGTTGTCAAATTAGTAGTCAAATATTTATTATATAAATCCCAAACAAAATAGTAGTCAAAAAGTTGTCAAAATACTAATTTATCAATAAAATTTTTAAATAAAATAATTTCCAGAAATAATTATAATGAAAAAATTTTCATTATTAAATTTTTAATTTAAAAAATTAATAAGGCCTAAAAATGTTTCATCCCAATTTCATTTACACCCAAAATATGGTAAATGATCTTTTAAAAATTAACTCTATTCGGAATTTTATTGTTAATGCACATTTATTAGTGGAAATGGAAGTTTCTTTTAAAAGAGAAGCCCTTTTAAAATCAGCCCATTATTCAACAGCAATTGAAGGTAATCCACTTACCTTAAATGAAGTAGATAAGTTAGCTCGAGGCCTTAAAGTCAGCGCAGATGAAAATGCCCAACAAGGAGTATTAAATTACTTAAATGTTCTTAAAAAGCTAGATATGTATTCTAGTGATGAAAAAATCACTAAAGAGTCTATTTTAAAGCTTCATCACGATATTAATTACCAAATATTAGATGATAATTGTTTGTGTGGTAAGTATCGTACCGTGCCAGTATTCATGTCCAATAACCTTGGAGAAGTGATTTTTACACCCCCTTCCGCCTATCTGGTAGAACGAGAAATGGAAAAATTCATTAAATGGATTAATAATCTGGGTGATTTAAATCCAGTTATTGCCGCGGGAATTGTTCATTATGAATTTATGCGAATACAACCATTTACAGAAGGAAATGGATCAACTGCAAGGGCTTTGACCGCACTATTTCTCCATCTTGAAGAATTTGACGTTGATAGGTTTTTTACCCTTGATGAGTATTATGACAGTGACTTGACAGAATATTATAAGGCTCTTAATTCAGTAGATAAAAAAACTAAGGATATGACTGAATGGTTAGTTTACTTTTTAGAAGGATTTTTAATTTCAATTTCCCGTATAAAAGACCAAATACTATTATTCTCTCCAGATGTTTCTCCTCAAGAACAGATTAAATTATCTAAAAAACAGATAAAAATTATTGAGTACCTTCATTTAAATGGGCAGATTAGCAATTTAGAAGTAAAAAAATTGTTTAATATCTCACGTCAGGGAGCATATAAAGATCTCAGAAGATTAATGGATTTGAATCTTATTGAAAAAAAGGGTGGCAGCCGTTCCACATACTATATTTTAAAAAATAATTTTTAAAGTACTTATAATTTAGTTGTCAAAATAGTTGTCAAACTCATTTTTTTTAGATTATTATGGTAGTCAAATAAATAGTCAAGATATTTTTAATGTTTTGCATTAGAATGATGGTAAAAATATTCAAATATGGCTTAAAAACCATTTAATTAATATATTTTAAATAAAAATTTTAAAAAATTATGTGTCGATAAAATGGAAAGGAAACAATTATATCAACTGCATTCCAGGGAATACGAACACAAGTTTGATCGTATTGCCCTGGAAACCCTTGAAAAAACACCAGGAATAAAAAGTGTGGTTAAAAAATTTAACAAACATGCCATAGAGCGTGATAGTCGCCTAATTTTTTCTGGAAGCTGTTTAAAAGTTACTGAAAGGAGTTTTCCATATATTTATGAACTATTAGAAGAAGTATGCCGCAATCTATATCTTAAAAATATTCCTGATTTGTATCTACAGCCCGGAGATGAGGTTAATGCATTTAGCACTGGATCTGAAAATCCATTAATTGTTCTAAATTCCGGAACAATAGATTCTTTATCCTCTGAAGAACTATTATATGTCCTGGGCCATGAAGTAGGACACATTAAAAGTGGGCACCTACTCTATCATGAATTGGCTAAGATAATCCCCTATATCGGAGAGATTGCAGGCTCAGCGACACCATTAGGGATTGGAAAAATACTAAGTAAAGGTTTAAAATATCCATTAATCCACTGGACAAAAATGTCTCAGTTTAGTGCGGATAGGGCAGGAATGTTGGCCTGTCAAGATTTAGACTCCGTGATGAGTACTCTTATGAAAATTTCGGGCCTTCCTAAAAAATATACTCAGCAAATAAGCAACGATGTGTTTATAAATCAAGCCAAGAATTTTAAAAACTTTGATTATAATTCCCTAAATAGTATGGATAAAATATTACTATCTCTGGATGACAAGCATTCCTGGAGTATTATGCGAGCTGCTGAATTGTTAAAATGGTTTGAATCCGGAAAATATGGTCAAGTTTTAGAAAAACATTCTCTGGAATCCGTGAAAGAAATAAATAGCTCGTTTTATTGTTTATCTTGTGGTTTTGAATTGCTAAGAGAAGATAATTTTTGTCCAGGATGCGGCGAGAGAATTGGTCGCCGCTGAAAATAATTGGTTTAACAAAATGAGTTAATAACCAATAATGGTTATTAATCAGAATAACGGGGCCTATCGGAATAAATCAACTTTCCACCACAGGCACATGTTTTTTTATTATCCCGACTGACTTTTTTATCTATTTTATAATAAACTGGGCAGCTATCACAAAGCAAATAACCATTGCTGGTTTTATTTTTATTTAATTCCCGCAATGTTTTATCAATTTTAATAAAATTTCGCTGCTTTAAGTCTTCAACTTCATCTAAAACATGATTAATAGTTTTATTTCTAAAATTACGTGATTTAGATGATTTAAATATAAGTTTAGAAGTTTTATATATCTTTTTGGCCAGTTTCCTTTTTTGTCGTTTTTTCTTTGGTTTAGATAAACTTTTACCACATTTTGCGCAAAAAGAGGTCCCAATTCTATTTTTAAATCCTCAATGTGGACAGCTTTTTCCTTCAGTGCGATATTGATTAGATTTAAGTTTATTTCCACATTTTAAGCAAAATTCGTTATTTTCAGAATTTTTAGCACCACAGTGTGGACATTTGATGGTTGAATTTTTGATATTTATTTTGATTTCAGCCATTTTTACAAGCCATCCATAATATTAGATTAAGTTTATTGATTTATGTTGTATCATATGTTCCATATTAAAATTTTAATATAATTTTAAAAATCAGAATATCAAGAATTTTCTAAAAAAGAGTCTTTTGAAAATCAATTTTCTCATTTACACCATTTTTACGAATGTGAATAACCTTAAAACCTTTTTTCTGTAGGTTATGGCCAATCAAATGGTGGCGGTGACATTGATAAGGATTTTCTTCACTGCACATGAGGACCATATTCTTCTCTTCAGATAATAGTATGATTTCACGTAGGCCCTCCTTGAATTTCAATGTTTTCCCCAGTAAGGGATAATTTACTTCCCCGTTAAGGTAATATTTAGGGTCGCGAGGTTTACCTCCAATCTTAGAGCCCAGGAATGTATATTGAATAGATGCATTTTCCATAGCTTCTACTAGTAACTTTTTATTAAAGTGGGGAACATGTTTGCTGTAGGGAGATGAACGAACATCAATTAGTGTATCAATAGAGTTTTCATGGAGTATTTTGATAAAATCTTCCATGGAGTGGTTGCTGTGGCCTATGGTATGGATTTTAAGATCAGGCATGTTAAATCATTTATAGTAGGTGGTAAATAAAGTAATTATATTTTATATTTATAAAATTATTAATTACAATATTAATCTAATAATTTCATTTATAATCATTTTGAGGTTCTATATGAATAAAAAAATATCAGATATTATTCCTCTGACAGGAAAAAAACTTAATCGGGACTTATCCAGATTATTTGAGTCCATGATCATTTTTTTGATACTAGCTGATGTTATTTTGCTTACCTTAATAACTTTCATACCTGTGAATCCCCAAATTTATGGAATGATCGTATTTTTTGATTTAACTGTGGTTTTAATTCTCATTCCAGAATTTATTTACCGTTTATGGAATGCCACTGACCGTCAAGAGTTTTTAAAACATAACTGGACCGACATTATTGGGATGGTTCCCGAGATATTGGTGGGTCATTATGGTACCTATCTTCGATACTTCAGACTATTACGTATTGCTGCACTCTTTAAAAAAGAAATAAGACATATATTAGATTATTTACATAAAACCCACATTGACCAGGGCATATTTGCTATTTTAGTAATATTGTTTTCCGGGACCATTATCTTTTATGTGGTGGAGCATGGGCAAAATCCTGGAATGAATGGCATGGACGATGCTTTATGGTATATGGTAGTTACAATCACCACCGTGGGCTATGGGGATATCTCGGCCCAGACCCATGCCGGTCGTTTAGTGGGTGTAGTAATCATGTTTGCAGGAATAGGGTTTATCAGTTTTTTAACGGCTACTATAACTTCTATTTTTATTAAAGATACTGAAAAAGAAGAAATGGATAAGATTGACGTGCTGCATGATAAGATTGATAATTTGGAGTTTGAAATTAAGGAATTAAAGGAAATATTGAAAGAAAAATAGTATAAATTTAATTTTTATTTTTTAAACAAGATTAAATTCTAAAATAATTAATCAATCATAAATTTATTATATTAAAATTAAACTATCTCCCATCCTAAATAAAATAATAATAATCATAAATTTATTATATTAAGGACAATATAATATTATTATGGATTTATTATTATTAGAAAGAATTTTAGGATTCATATTGGCATTACTGCTACTTTATTCTCTTTATAACTTATTTAATGTGCTGAAAAATAAAGAAACAGCACTTTCCATGGTATTTTTACATAACAAAAGAATATCGACCCTTTTTGGAATTTTAGTCTTATCTTCCATGTTTACCGTGATTACTGGTGTTTTATATGCTCAAGGAAGTGTTCCACTACTAGTGGAAGTTTCTTTAAATATAAATGTGGCACTATTACTGATTTTCACCTATTTTTTGCAGAAATTAATGAAAGTCCGCACTGGAAAAACTGAAGTGGAGGATACTTAGATGAATAATCTCCTTTCAATATCAGTAGTAATATTAGTCCTATTAAACTTTTATTTTGTAATTAGACTATATCTCAACATAATTCGTTATAAAGAAGCTGCTCTTGGATTAATTTTTACACACAAACACCAGAGTATAATGGCCTTCAAGATATTTGGAGTGGGTATTTTTATTCTAGCCATAAGCCGATTTTTAGATGTTTATAATTATTCAAATATTAATCCATTAATTTCTGATTTAGCCACAGCTATGGTTCTGTTGACCAATGTCCTCTTAATATATGTCTTCTACAAACTATGGATCATTACTGATGTCGGCCGAGATTAATTTTTGTTTTTTAATAAAATATAAATATTAATAATTATACAATATAGTAATACTATTATTTTAAATTAAATAAGTTCTAATAATAAATAGTATTTCAATTTCAAATTAAACAATTAGCGTGATTATAATGAGTGAATGGGTAGAAGTAAAAAAAGAAGAAGAGAAAAAGGAAAAAGTGAATATCTGGGATCCAGCAGCCTCCGGACAATCTATCCAGGGAATATTCATTGACAAAGAAGAGGAAGTAGGCCAATATAAGAGCAATATGTACACCCTTCGCCAAGAAAATAATGAAGAAATCAAAATATGGGGATCCACCGTCCTGGACAGCTTGATGGAGAAAGTTCCCTTTGGTAGTGAGGCGAGAATCACATTTAATGGGACACAACCCTCTAAGAATGGGCGTAATCCATGGAAGGATTATAAAGTAGAGTTTCGAGAACTTGATTAATAATAAATAATTTTTTATTTTGAATTAATTTATTCCCTATTTTATATTTGCGATTTTATTTTAAATTATAAGTAATTTAAATCTCTAAAAAATTAAATATCGTATATCTAATAACACAAAATTAATTTTAGGACTATATTAAAATAAAATTCATCACTAAATTACTGATTAATAATCAATATCTTATTTTAAAAATAAAAAAATAAAAAAAGGTTTATTTTTTAAATGGTATTAGCAATCCACCAAAGACAGCTAAGATAGCTATTAATAAACCTCCAATTGGGATTCCAGTATGTTGCATGGGTACTTTATGATGGTTGTTGTTGCTGGATTGAGCATTGACCACTAATATTCCGGTGTTATCCACAAGATTAGGGTCATAGGTATCCGTTGACAAATGTGGTTTAAAAACAAATTTACCTGATTTTAAGACTTTTACCACCAGGTAAAGATATGGGTCTCCGACCGGCACATTTCCAATATTCCAGGTAATAACCCTCTTAGCTTTGTTGTAGGTAAAATTACCGACATCCACATTGGCTTTGACAAATTCCATACCTTTTGGTATTTTCATGGTTAAAACCACATTTTGGGCCGTATCCATACCGCGGTTACCGACCTTAAAGGTTATAGTTATACTATCTCCCACATGAGGTTTATTGTTGCTAGCCCAGATTTTGACATATATGTCAGACTGAGGAACTTTTAAGGTTCCAGTGCCGTTTGATGTTAAGTAATAGTCATCTCCTAAGAAATCTACTTGAATGTTGTACGTACCTCCAATCAAGTTGATGAAATAGGATTTAGTGGCTATTCCATTAATATCAGTTACTGCACTTCCAGCATTAACTCCATTAACCAGGAAATTAACTGTTCTTCCAGCTAATAAATTACCATATTGATCTTTTAAAGTAGCTATTAAATTCACAGTTTTTCCTTTATTTTCTGTGGCATTATCGACGGTTATAGTAGTGTTAGCTTTATTAACCGTTAGGTTATTAGTTCCTGAAGCAGGATTATAGCTTACATTACCCGTGAAATTAGCAGTTATGGTATGTGGATTACCCGCAGGATTCTCAATAATCGGAGAGTAAGTAAAACTAGCCTGGCCACTACCATCAGTAGTACCAGAACCAACTAAATTACCATCCACAAAGAAATCAACCTGCAAACCACTTAAAGGATTACCATACTCATCTAATAAAGTAGCAAACAAATCAACACTACCCAAATAAACACCAGTAGCATTATTAACTGTAATTATAGTATCTGCTTTATCAACAGTTACTGAGGTAGATTGTATTTCATTATCCACTTGAGCTGAAACTGTGGCAATACCTACAACTGTTCCATTAAATGTTGAGTTGGCTGTTCCACCAGTAGTTTCAGTGTTTTCTGGGCTAATAGTTCCCAAATTGGTAGAAAATGTTACTGGTGTGTTGTCTGGAATATGATTTCCACTGGGCTGTGTATTTGGATTAATACCGTCCAGTGTGTTCCAGGTTAAATCGGCAGTAATATTTGAAGTGTTCAGATAATGTATAGTTCCGGGATTGGCAAATATTTGAAGCATAATCCATGGACTGTAAATTACTCCAGTAGAAACTCTACTACTGGGGTTATCATTTGATCCCCACCAGTTATTTTCTGCTTGTACTGTAGCAACGCCTGCTGCAGCCACATCTACTGCACCATTACTGAGTATTCGGTTGAAATGTAATGCTGCGTTGTTGGCTGCATAAAATGCACCACCAGTTCCAGATAAACCATCAGAACCATCAGCCCCTATAGCTCCAGATCCAGTGCCTGGGCCAGCTTTTCCACCATCTCCTCCAATTCCACCATCACCAAATTGGTTATGGATAAAGTTATTGGATTCGACTGATAGGCTTCCGGTTTTATAGTAGATTGCTCCACCATTACCACCGTTAGCAGCATTTCCACCAGCACCACCACTTCCATTACTGTAAGATGATGCACTGGCACCACCATTACCCCCAATTCCACCATCTCCGCCGTTTCCAGCACGATTATCAGTGAAATTAGAGTCGTTTATGGCTCCGTTAGTTCCGTTGTTGTAGTAGATTGCTCCACCATTACCCGCAGGACCTCCCAGGCCTCCAGTACCTCCAGCATATGCTGTTCCTCTAAATGGAAGGCTACTTCTAGCATCTCCACCTTGACCACCAAAACCCCCAACTCCACCATTTCCAGCGGTGTTTTGAGTTATGTTACAATCAGTGCCATTTAGAGTACTGGCTCCGGTGTTGTAAATAGCTGCACCATTACCACCGGCGCCTCCAGTTCCACCGATTCCACCAGGACCTCCAGCACCAATTAGATTCCTATCACGCCCGTTACCTGCAGCTCCTCCAGTTCCGCCGTTTCCAGCTTTGTTGGAGTAAATTTCGGTTTCAGATAGATTTAAAGATCCTTGGTTGAATAGAGCACCACCATTACCACCAGGGCCACCTTGATGGCCATCATATCCGGTTAGGTGGAGTAAATTACCATCAGCTGCAGAAGCTCCAGTTCCTCCATCACCAGCAGTGTTGGAGTAGATTTCAGAACCTTCTATATTAGCATTACCACTATTGTAGATTGCTCCTCCATTACCACCTGAGCCTCCAGTTCCACCTATGATTATATTTATACCACCACTTCCGGCACTTCCGGCGTAATTATCATAGATTTGGGTGTTATTCATAGTTAAAGTTCCAGTAGTGTAAATAGCACCACCATTACCACCATTACCACCTTCACCTAGGATTACACCGTCACCACCGTCACCAGCACGGTTATTGTAAAATTGGCTGTCATTTATGGTTAATGCGCCGGTACTGTAAATACCTCCACCATTACCACCACGGAAACCATCCGAGTGGGTGAGTGCAATACCATTACTGCCGTCACCAGCACGGTTATTGTAAATCTGGGTATCGTTTAGTTCTAATGTTCCAGTACTGTAAATACCTCCACCAGAGCCCCCAATACCTCCGTAAGTGATTGAACCTCCGTCTCCGGCCTGGTTATCTCTTAAGGTACAATTAATAAGGTAAAGATTACCTTCATTCCAGATACCTCCACCATCTTTACCATCTGGAGACATTGCAGTTCCATCAGGAGCATGCCCATTTTGGAATGTAATGTTGTAAAAATAGGCTGTAATTCCTGGAAGAATGTGGATTACTCTATCAGTTCCACTACCATCTATGGTTGCTGTTCCACCGTTCATAACCTCAAAGGTTAAGTTCTTGTTTATAATCAAATTTTCATGAAATGTTTGGCCATCTTCCAATTTGATAGTGTCACCATTTGTGGAATGATCCATAGCATCCTGAATAGTGGTTGTGGAGTAGATTAAAACCCCACCCCTCCAAACTTCAGGATCTGGTAAATGTGTAGATGTGTTTTGCGTAATGTTGTCTGTAACTGTATCTGAGCTGTTTGCGAGCGTTAAATTATCAGCCGATTCTGCTGATACCACACCCAAACTAATCAATGTTAAAATGAGTAATAGCGTAATTAATATTAAATTTTTTTGCATGTTTATTCTCACTTTTTCACCACCTTCTGATTTTTACATGCATTTTGCTTAGTTAAATAAAAATTTTGATTATTTAACGAGTTATAATTTGTTTAAAGTGATTAATAATTTTTGTGATTTTTTAGTAAATATCCTCAATAATAAACAAATATTCTGGGAATATCATTCAATATTATGAAATTAATTATATTTTCCATAAATTTTTCCAGGAAAAATTTATAATATTCTTAAAAAGTCATTAATTAGAAATTATATATTAATTTAAAAATAATGGAGAATATAATATAATTATATTAAGTAAAATAACAGGTGATACTTATGAATAACACAGAAAAAGTAATTAAAGCATTCAAAGACTCAGAAGAACCATTAAACGCCACTAAAGTCAGTGCCATATCTGGTTTGGAGAAAAAAGAAGTGGATAAAATAATGAAAGAACTCAAAAAAGATGAGACCATTATCTCCCCTAAAAGGTGCTACTGGGCCTTAAAAGAATAAATAAGTTTTTAATTATAATTTTTTTATTTTTACACAAAATATGACTAAATTAAAATTTTATATTTAAAAATATTAAATAAAATATTTGTTTTACAAAGATTTTTGGTATAACCAATTTGCAAGATAACAGTTCCAATTACAATTTTTTCTTAGGATTGGGTATGGATGAGTTAATCAGCTCCGCCCCACGGATAATCATAATTTTCATGTGAAATACTTAAGCTCTTCTGACAAGGAGCATATTCATCATCCCCATCAAAAAACACTTTTAAAGTCCATTGGCCTTTAAAAGGACCCTGGAAATCTGCTTTAGCAGATATGTCTCTATGCAAGTTATACCATGCTCTACCAGTTTTATGTTTTTGAACTTCACAAAGAACTCCATCAGGATTATACAATTCATAACGTAACAGTTTATGATCTAGTTGCCCTCCATTCTGTATATCAATAACATATGTTTCAGTATACAACCAGACCGTAGGATCGAATACATTCTGCCCCGTGTCCCACATAGTATCTACTATAATCATGGTTTGAATTTTATCTTGTGTAGCTGCAGCTACAGGATGCGCCGTTAAAAAAGAAGCACACAAAATAAATACTAATAATAATATTAGGTTTTTTTGCATTTTTTGCCTCACTATAAATATTTATGAAATAAATATTTTTGTAATTATATACTTTAAAGTTTAAAGTTTAAGTATTTAAATATTTTGTTATACAATATCAAATAGAAGGAATAATTTCACCTGCTTTAAAAGAAAAGAATATATCTAAAAAATCTTTAATAATAATCTATGAAAGTAGAAAGAAAAATTAGACGCGTTTATGAATTACTATGTTTTGTTCTGGTTATTTTTTATGCTTTTACACTCTTAATGATTGTTGTTTTTGAATTTGAACCTGATAATTTAATATTATTAATTTATGCAGACTTATTAGTTTCATTACTGCTTTTTATAGAATTTTACTTGAGAATAAAAGATTTAGATGATAAATGGAGTTATATTAAACAAAACTGGACCGATATTCTGGTCATCACTCCTTTAAATTTTATAATCCTTATGCTTGCAGGTGAAATAACACCCCTGGTCTTTATTTCCATTAAAGTGGTTGCTATAGTTAAAATATTTGCCCTTTACAAATTCTCACGGGAAATAAATGAAGAAGTGCTGGAATTTGCGGATAAAACCAAATTAATTTATGGTATAACCATCTATCTGGCCATAATATTATTTGGTTCATTGGCCGTTTTCCACATAGAACAGGGCCTGAACCCAGATATTCATAACCTGGGAGATGGTTTCTGGTTTATTATGCAGACCATTACTACCGCAGGCTATGGAGATGTGGTACCCCATACCAGTACGGGAAGGGTAATTGGTTTAATGGCCATGTTTGCAGCCATAGGATTTTCCAGCATACTAACCGCCACCGCCGCCACCACAGCCATACTGGAAAAATTCCGAAGAGAACGAGAATCTGTAAAGGAAGAAAATCAGGAAACTATGGGTCATTTAATTAGAAAATTAGATGATATGGATAATCAGATGAGAGAAATAAAATCAGAAATAGATGATTTAAAGGAGATTCTTAAGAAATAGGTTTGAAATAATAGATAAATTACAACATCAAGAATATTAATTAAAAAAAATTAAAGATTCAAACATTATTAATTGTTTTTAATTCTTTTAATGCGGATTGATAGGCCTGTTCAGTTATATTTTTATCATCAAATAATGTTTTTAGTTCAAATCGAATGTTTTTTGTCGTAATGCGGTCTCCTTTGTTGCGAAGATGAGCATAGGCCGTGAGAATAATTGGATCTTCATCTGCTAAATCATATATAGATACTGAATCAGGAGTTTTTGATTTTTTACTAATGGTTGCATCAATAACTTCCAGGTTAAGAGTTTTAGTATCTTCATTAGTTG
>JAHFBZ010000059.1:0-1517 GCA_023249725.1 Methanobacteriaceae archaeon | reverse complement strand
ATTATTCACCACGTGATTTAAAGAATCAATGAAATTATAAAAAACAGCACCGTGCTCGCCATAAATATTATCAGTTTCGGGATAATAAGAGGTTGTAAATTCAGAAACCCATTTTTTGCGATTTCCATGATCAGTAATTATTACATAAAATTCAGCTACTTCCCTTCCACCCATGGGTAAGGCCTTAAATTCTCCAATAACAATTTCACCAGAAATCTGCTCACCAGGCAGCAATTCATTTAAAAATTTGGTTTCATAATCTTCCATTTTTTCCTGGACAGTTATTCCAAAATCTAGCATTTAAGGCCTCCATGTTATTTAAATTTAATTATAGGTTATTTGTTTGATTTTATATAAATTTCAAAGAATTTCTATTATTTATTATATTATACCACTAAAATAAATTTTATGCTATGGTTACAATAAAATTTCACAGAATATAGCTGCTAAATCTGATGACGAAAAATAGAATAACTGAAAAAAATCCAGTTCAAATGGAAAAAAAGCTAGAAATAATCAAAAAAAGTGAAAAAGTGAAAAAGTGAAAATAAATAATAAAAAATTATTTTTTAATTTTAATTTTAAGTGCAGTAATTCGCTGTATATTGTAAGTACTGGACTTAATAGATGGTTTGAAAGTATATGTCCCTTTTTTCACAATTTGGCCACTGATTTTGATTATAAATGTCCCTTTAGATAATTTAGTGAACTTCCAGGTTAGAGTCTTTGTTTTCTTATTGTAGGTCCATGATTTACCACTTATCCTGGATAATTTGTAGTATTTAGGCAGTTTTATGGTAATAATTGTGTTTTCTGCCACGTCAGGGCCATTGTTCGTGATTTTATAATATAAATTGAATTTTTTATTCATTTTTAGCTTAGGAATGGAGATTGTTTTTTGAATAAGATATGCTTGAGGAACTTTTAAGGTTCCAATTGAATTATTCCCATTATAATTATCATTTCCTCCAAATTCAGCTATTACATTATAATTTCCACCATTTAAATTGACTTTATAATATAAATTGGCCTGTCCCTGACTATTAGTAACTGCCTTACCTATGATAATTCCATTAACTTTGAAATTCACACTTTGATTAGGAATTAGGCGATTATAAATATCTTTAAGTGTGGTTGTAAGTTTTACAACCGCTCCTTTATTGGCAATTAGATTACTAATAGATAGGTGAGTATTTGTTTTTTTAACATTTAAGGTACTTGTAGAGTTGCGGGATACATAATTTTGATTTCCAGCATATACTGCCATTATAGCATACGGGCTGGCACCAGGACTCAAATTCGCCAGATAAGGAATATTAGCTATGCCTTCATAACTGGTTGTGGCATTGCCAATCAACTGGCCATTGATATAAAAGTTCACAACCTGACGGGCAATAGGATTTCCTAATTCATCCACTAGATTAGCAGTTAAATTCACCGGGCCGTTGTATGTGGTATTCACTGGATTTACTATTAAATTAACATTGGCAGGGTTAATATAGAATTCATTCACATTC
>JAHFBZ010000058.1 GCA_023249725.1 Methanobacteriaceae archaeon | reverse complement strand
AGAGTCATTGGAAGTACTGTGAATAAAAGTGAATTTATCCGTGAAAACTGGGTATATATTATTGCTTCTATTCCATTGTTTTTCATAAGTTTCAATATTTTCAATTTACTGGATTATAAAATAATTATTGGGTTAATCGGAATACTAAGACTTTATGCTCTTTTGAAAGTTTTGAAAATTACTACAAGGAATGTCCGTAAATATCCCCAAAAAACTAAATTAGATTATGCGACTTTTTTACTATTATTAGTCCTCATAATAGGTTCTTTGCTATTTTTCTTAGTAGAAAGAGGAGTTAATCCGGAAGTTAATAGCTATGAGTCTGCTATCTGGTATTCCTTGGTTTCTATGACCACTACTGGATATGGGGATATTGTTCCAATTACACTTATTGGCCAAATTATAGGTGTAATAATGATATTTTCGGGTATGGGCTATGTAAGTTTAGTTACAGCTACTTTAGCTTTTTCTTTCATTGAAATATTCCGAAAAGCGAGTAATAAGGCATCTACTAAACTTGGAAAAACTGCAGAAAGGCTGGAGAGCAATTTGGATAGTCATGATAAAAAAATTGATGAAGTACTCAAAAAAATGGAACAATTAGAGAAAAAAATAGATGAACTGGAAAAATCAAATAAATAAAATAAGCAATTTTTACTTAAATAAATAAATAATTGGGCGGTATAATGATTTCAAATCTTAAAAAAAATGTCCTTTTCGACAATAATTCCCAATATTTTATATTAACTAATTCTCAATGGGAATCTCAACCATAATTTATCTATTTAATGGCTTAGGATAAAAAATGAAAAAAAGAAAAGAATCTTATTCAAAAACTCAAAATATTGATATTCGCCTTATAAATCGGCTTAGAATCTACTTACTTGTGATGTTCATCCTTTTAGTAGTGATAGTATTTGAAGTATTAAATGGTAGATTTAGCACCTTATTTTCAATTAGTGGAATATTTATGGGCCTTCTAATCGGAATCATTGTAAGCCGTGTATATAACCTTAGCTGGGATGAAGAAACTAACAATGTCATTGGGAAGATTGATTGGATTGGTGCAGTAATTTTAGTGTGTTACTTGATTTTTATATTCACTAAAACACAGTTGTTGGGATATTGGGTCCAGGGAAATTCATTATTTGCTATGGTTCTTGGTATAACTGCAGGTACCATGTTGGGGCGGGTTTTGAGTACAGAAAGAGGCATAAAAAAAGTTTTGAAAGTTTTAGAAATTTAGAAATAATTCAAATTATTAAAATTGATATTATTATTATTATTATTATTTAATTTTCATTAGATGACTAAATACTGATTCTATCACTTTTTAACAGATGTTTCAAACTAAATCACAAAAATTATTAATTAAAGTATTATAATATTATATTGAGTTTTCAATAATTGAGTTTGTTAATAACTAAATGGAGTGAAAAAATGGAAAAAACAGGAAATGCGTTGGTTTTGATCATTTTAGGTCTTATTGTATTGGCTTTTCCATTATTAGGACTGATTCCTTATGCTTTAATCACTGGATTTATAGTCTTGATATTGGGTATTGGTTTACTACTTAGTGGAATAATGGAAATGGGTGAAAGTGCCGGATTGGGAATTCTTCAAATTATTTTGGGAATAATTGCTCTGGTTTTGGGTATTGGTTTCATATTTAATCCGGGACTATTTGGTTGGTTAGCTGGTTTTATAGTATGGATTGTAGGATTATTCCTGATTATTGCCGGTATTATGGGTGTAATTTCCAAAGCTGATGGAAGCAGATGGAACGGTGTCGTTGCCATAATCATAGGTATTTTATACGTTATTATAGGAAATCTGTTCAAAGATAACCCGGCCCTTTTAGGTGTTTTAATCGGCCTATGGCTATTAATCACGGGAATAATAATGCTTGTGATGAAAGAATAAATGAAATTTTCAACAAACTCATTATTTTTCTTTTTTTTAAATTGAAAACTATTAATTCATTGAAAGATATTGGATGGAATTTATTATTTAAGCTATTTTTTAGAATTACTATTTTAACAGCCGATTTTACAATTTAACATTTTAGTGGAATATATTTTTTGAATTTCAAAGATTAAGTTAATTAGAAACTTTTTTATATTATTCTATACATAGAATATAATATGTCTAGAATATCTGATATTGAAGCCGCCATATTGGGACTACTTTATGAACATCATCACTATGCTTACCGTCTGGAACAGATTATAAAAAAGAGAGGAATGCGTAATTGGGCAGATATAGGATTTTCATCTATTTATTATGTTCTTAAACGGCTGGAAGAAAAGAAATTAGTCGAAAGTAAAATGAGAACTGCTGAAGGCAAACCATCAAGAAAGGTATATACTATAACCGAAGAAGGACAGCAGGCCATGCAGGAAAAAGTTCAGGAAATTTTATCTGAAAATAAAAAACAAATATACTCCTTTGATCTGGGAATGGCTAATATTGATATTTTAGGGCCAAAAAAAGCTATAAATTGTCTAAATGATTATTTGAAATCAACAGAAGAACGCATTGAATTTCTTGAAGAATCAATAGCGATGCACGAAAGTATAAATTCTCCTTACAATGTAATTGCTCTTTTTACCCGCCCTCTAGCCCTTTTAAAAGCAGAAAAATCATGGGTAGAAAATTTCATTCAAAAAATTAAAGAGAGTGATTGAATTTAATAAAATGGAGTCATAAAATGCCTAAAATAGATCTTAAAAAAGAATTAAAAGATATTTACACTGCTTCTAAAAGCAAAGCTAAACTAGTGGATGTACCTAAGTTGAACTATCTCATGATTGATGGAGAAGGAGATCCTAATACTTCCATTGAATATCAACAAGCGATGGAGGCCCTTTTTCCGGTTTCTTTCAAAGTAAAATTTATTTCTAAAAAAGAAAAATCCCAGGATTATGTGGTAATGCCCTTAGAAGGCCTGTGGTGGGTGAATAATATGGAAGATTTCAAGGTGGAAGATAAATCTGGCTGGAAATGGACAGCTATGATAATGCAACCTGATTTTATTACTAAATCCATGATTGAACAAGCTATTGAAGAAGTTGAGGCCAAAAAGAATCCAGATGCACTTTCCAAAATGAGGTTTGAAACCTTGGAAGAAGGACCATCGGCCCAAATTATGCATATTGGTCCCTACTCTGAAGAAGGCCCCACAGTTGCAGCATTACATGAATTCATTGAAAAAGAAGGGCAGGTATTTGATGGCAGCATTCATGGCCAACAGCACCATGAGATTTATTTAAGTGATATGAGGCGTACCAAACCAGAAAGACTTAGAACGATTATAAGACAACCCTTAAAAGAAAAATAGGTGAAAAAATGAACAAAAATTTAAAAATAATATTATATGGGTTTTTGGTCTGGCTGATCCCTTTTGCGATTTCTTTTGTTGTTTTTCCGCTAAAAACTTCAATGAGGCCTCTTTTTGAATCTATAATGCCTTTAGTTCTTTCTATGGTAGTGATAACTCTTGCTTATTATTATTTGAAGGATTTAGAATCTGATTTTGTTAAAGAAGGTTTTTTCATGGGTATTTTGTGGTTTATTATAAATATCACCATAGATCTTTTCATGTTTATGCCGGCCAGCCCTATGCAAATGAGCTTTGCAGATTATATGATGGATATTGGTCTTATCTATGTGATGATTCCAGTTATAACTCTGGGAATGGCCTTCATGGCAGATAATAAATCTGCTAAGATAATTCGAGGTTAAATAATGATTATAGATGCTCATGTTCATCTCCATCCCACTGAAGAAGTTGGAAAAATGGTTGTGGAAATGATTAAAGAAGAATATGGGGTGGATTATTACAGCTATGGCACGCCTGATGATTATTTAAATGATATGAAAAATGCAGGTATTGATAAGGCAGTAATGGTCAGCTTTGCACCGGATAACCAGCTTAAAAACAATAATTTTTGGACGGTAGCCATAACTAGATCTGGAAAAAACAGACCTGCTAAATATCCTATGTTCATCCCGTTTATATCAGTAAGTCCCACTATGAATGGCAGAACTCCGGTGGAAGAGCTTGAACACAAGTATAATTGGGGAATGAAAGGCCTAAAGATTCATCCCATAGCTCAAAATTTTTCTCCAGATGATGAACGAATGTGGCCGGTTTATGACTGGATGGTTAAACATGATTTGCCTATTACGGCCCATTCCGGAATGAATATTGATAATAAATCTGATCTCGGTGAACCAAATAGATGGATTAAAGTTTTAGAAAGTTTTCCGGATTTAAAGCTTATTTTAGCACATTTAGGTAATGGTTTTTGGGATCAAACAGTAGAAATAGCAGATAAATATCCTAATGTAATGTTTGATACAGCAATCGCTATTTCTCATATTGATAGTCCCACTACATTGGATGATGAAGAATCAATTGACCTTATAAAGACTATTGGTTCCCATAGGATATTGTTTGGTTCAGATTATCCTTGGGTAAATCCTGGAAAAGATATAATGAAAATAAAAAGCCTTGAAATTAGTATAGATGATAAAAAGAAAATTTTAGGGGAAAACGCAGCCCGTCTTTTTGATTTAAAGTAAGGTGTTAATATGGCTGGCTGGAAATCTCATTTAAACTCAGATCCAATTGAATGGCTCCTTGAAGAAAATAATCCTTCAGTTAGATACTTCACTTTGAGGGATATTTTAGATAGACCCAAAAATGATTTGGAAGTCAAAAACGCTCAAGAAAAAATAATGAGAATTGGTGTAGTTCCTAAAATACTTGCTAAACAGGAAATTGGGGGATATTGGGGAATTCCTGAGAATTTCTATAGCCGAGCAAAATATAAAGGGACTTCTTGGCAGTTAATAACACTTGCCGAGCTGGGTGCTGATGGAAACGATGAAAGAATTCGAAAAACCTGTGAATTCATACTTAAAACTGCTCAGGATCCAATTAGTGGTGCATTTTCGTATATAAGTAATAAAAATGGAGAAGGGGACTATGAACGAGTTCTGCCATGTCTTACAGCAAATATGGTATGGTCTCTTATTAAATTTGGGTATTTAGAGGATGAAAGAGTTCAAAAAGCAATAGAATGGATAATAAAATACCAGCGATTTGATGATGAACCAGGTAAAGCACCAAATGAATGGCCCTATAAAAGATGGAAAAGATGTTATGGTGAACGCACATGTCACAGCATAATTGTAAAATCTCTTAAAGTCTTCTCTGAAATACCTAAAAATAAAAGAACACCAGAAATGGTGGATTATATTGGTAAAGGGGCGGAACACATGCTTAATCATCATATCTACAAAAGAAGTCAACCTCCGACTTTAGGTAGTTTTAAATGGCTAGAATTTGGGTTTCCATTGATGTGGAACATAGATGCTTTGGAAGTTTTGGGTCTACTCACTAAACTGGGTTATAAAGATGAAAGAATGAAGGATGCCCTTGATATTATGATATCCAAACAGAATGATGGAGGTAAATGGTTATTGGAAAATACTTTTAATGGGCGTGTTCAAGTGGGAATTGAAAGAAAGGGAAAACCCAGTAAATGGATTACTTTAAATGCATTGTGCGTTTTAAAAGGATATTATGGTTAAATACATTTTAATATGATTATTTTTGGATTATTATAGTTTTAAATTATCAAAGATGAGTTATCATGAAATTTGAAGAAATAATAAAAGAATTAGAATCTCTTTCCAATCCAGAAGATGTAGGATGAATGTCCAAATTTGGTATAAATCCTGAAAAGGTCTATGGGATAAGAATACCTGAGTTAAGGCGTATGGCTCGAAAAATTGGTAAGAATCACGTTCTTGCAGAAGAACTGTGGGACTTTGGCTACCATGAATCTAAAATTGTGGCTACCATGATTGACGACCCCACAGAAGTCACAGAAGAACAAATGGAAAACTGGGTACTAGATTTTGATACCTGGGACATATGTGACCAATGTTGTATGAATCTGTTTGATAAAACACCTTTTGCTTATAAAAAGGTTTTTGTGTGGAGTAAAAGAGAAGAAGAATTTGTAAAAAGAGCAGCCTTTACCTTGATGGCTGTTCTAGCAGTGCATGATAAAAAGGCCACGAATGAGAAATTTGAGAAATTTTTCCCAGTTATTATTAGAGAATCAAATGATAATCGGAATTTTGTCAAAAAAGCAGTTAACTGGGCTTTAAGAGGAATTGGAAAAAGAAATATAGTTTTAAATAAGATGGCCATTGAAACTGCAATGGAAATGAAAGAATTAAATTATAAAAGCGCAAAGTGGATATCTTCCAATGCTTTAAGGGAATTAGAAAGCGAAAAAATTCAAAATAGATTAATTAATAATAGTTAGGGCGTTAAAGCCAGACTTTTACAGGGTAAATTCATGATTAATATTTTATTGATGGATGAACCATTTTTACCGGATCAACTACTTTTTCAAATTCTTCTTTTGAAATGTAATTTAATTTTAAAGCGGCTTCTTTTAGGGTTAAATCATTTTCCAATGCATAATGGGCCACATAGGATGCTTTATCATATCCAATTACTGGACTTAACGCAGTTACTAACATTAAAGATCTTTCTAAGAAGTACTTAATCTGTTCTTCATTTGCTTTCAGGCCTTCTACTAAAAATTTCCTGAAATTATGGCATCCATCCCCCATTATTCTAATAGATTGCATTATATTGTAGATGAGGAGTGGTTTGTAAACATTCATCTCCAAATATCCTCCGGCCCCGCCCAGAGTCACGGCCAGATCATTGGCCATAACCTGAACAGAAATCATGGTCAAGGCCTCGCACTGTGTTGGATTAATTTTTCCAGGCATTATTGATGACCCTGGCTCGTTGGATGGAATATTTAACTCATGAAAACCACAGCGAGGACCACAACTTAGCATTCTAATGTCATTGGAAATTTTGTAAAGTGAAGTTGCCAAAGTTTTAAGGCATCCGCTGACTGCAATCAGGCCGTCATGTGATCCGTGTACAGTGAATTTGTTAGGTGCGGTTACAAATGGCAAACCAGTTAATTTAGCAATTTCTTGAGCAGATTGTTCACCAAATTCCGGAGAAGCATTAATACCAGTACCTATTGCAGTACCTCCTAATGCCAATTTATAAATATCACTTAATGAATCATCTAAACGCTTTAAATTATCATCTAACATGCCTACATAGCCTGAAAATTCCTGGCCTAATGTCATGGGAGTTGCATCCTGCATATGGGTCCGGCCAATTTTAATAATGTCTTTCCATTCTTCTGATTTCTTACCTAAAGCATCTCTTAATTGTATTATTGAAGGAATAAGTCTCTCTTTTATACCCTTAGCAGTTGATATGTTCATGGCTGTAGGAAATGTGTCATTTGAGGATTGGGACATGTTTACATGGTCATTAGGATGAACTGGTATTTTACTTCCTAAAGGTTTTCCAGTTAGCTGAGAGCATCGATTGGAGATTACTTCATTAATATTCATATTGAAATGAGTTCCACTTCCCGTCATCCACACATGGAGTGGAAACTGATTTTGATGTTCTCCATTTAATATTTCATCACAGACTTGAATTATCAAATCTTTTTGCTCTTTATTAAGTTTTTTTTCATTGTAATTTACAACTGCTGCTGCTTTTTTCAAAATTCCATATGATTCTATCATTTCACGAGGAATTAGTTCTTCTCCTATGTTGAAATATTTTAAAGAACGCTGTGTTTGAGCACCCCACAGCTTATTTTTCGGGATATGAACTTCTCCTAAACTATCAGCTTCTTTACGAAGTTTTTTTTCCATTTTACCACCATCAACCCGGAAATTTATGAGCGTTTAAAAATAGTTTACACTATCATACAACTAGAACCAATAATTATTCTAATATTTGTACTTTGGAATGTATTAAGATTTATTTAATAATTCTACAACTAATTAATAAGAATAATGAATTTTAGTGAATATGCTCACATTAAATAGGGGATAATGATGGTGTTTATACGCTTTTTATGAAGACATTGATAATTTAAATGAATTAAAACTAACATATATGTTGGAATTTAAATTAATGTGGGATTATACTAAATTTTTAGATAATTAGTCAATTAATAATTCTTTAAAAACCTTATAAATTTATTTAATTAGTTTAATCATGGAATTATAATTAAATATGCTTTAAATATTATTAATAATCTCATTAACAGACTTTAGATTATTATTAAGTTTTAAATAAACTAATATTTCATTTTAAATGAATAATATTGGTTTTATTCAGAATTTGGAAATTTATTTTTTCACTGGAAATGTATGTCTTGAACTTTTGGTGAAAATTAGCACATTAACCTTACAAAGAGGTTATACCTTTGTGATGATAAGAGATGAACTAGGGTACCATGAGCTTTGTTGGAGGATTTGGAAATCCAAATTAACCATATCCCCCCAATTTTTGGCAATGTTTGGTGAACAGCCTCCTTCAAGCGAGCCCAACTTTATTTTTGTTTGATTTTAAATCTAATTTATTTAATACTCTTAAAAATTTTAAATATTAAATTTATTGTTGTTTTGTTATCATGAATGTATGATATTCTATTAATATTCATTACTCTGCTTTTTTAATACCAATAATTGATTGAACATTAACTAATTTCCACACATAAGAACACTCTTTTTGAACGAGACAATCTAATGGATCCTCAGGAGAATGGCCTAAAGCAGCTAAAATATTTCTAGATAAACCCTGTGATTCAATAAGACTGGCAAAAAGCTGTCTTACTTCTTTTCGTTTTTCAGGTGATTCTTCTTCTATAATATGGCCTTGCAAGGTTACAAACTGGTAATTGGATAAATCATTATTATATTCTTCTATTTCCACAGCTACCCTGGGATTTTTCTCCAATCTCTTGATTTTTTTCCCATATTTTGTAGATAAGAAATAAAGATGATTATCTTGAAAAACATATAGAAATGGGGCGATATATGGATATTCTCCAGTGAAGGCAATTCTACTAATGAAATTATTTTTGATAATAGAATCGTACTCATTTTTTTTTATTAGGGGCACTTTGTATAAACTCAAAACATCACCTTTTTAATTTTTTAATGAATTTAATAATTATTTTATAATTCATAATACATAGGGGGAGTTAATGATTATTTTATTTAACCACCGGATATTTGGCCTTTAACCAGGCTCCCATGCTGCCTAAAACACTTTTAACAGATTTATATCCATTTTTTTGTAATATACTGGCAGCAATAGTTGACTTATAACCAGAATCACAGTATATTATAACTTCCTGGTCTTTTTGAATTTCATTTAGTTTTAAAGGCACGTCTCCTACCCATATATGGTGGGAATTTTTAATATATTTCTTTTTATGATCATTTAATTTTCTTACATCCAGTAAAAACATATCTTGCCCATTATCTTGAGCTTCTTTTAACTGGTGAACGGACCACATATCTAAATTTTCAACTTTCATAGCAGCCATATACCATGAGGGAAAACCATCTGATAAATGACCATAAATATTATCGTAACCTAATCTAATTAGATAACGTTTAATTTCATCCATTTTTTGTTCATTATCGTCAACTATAATTATGGGATCTTCGTAATTCAAGAACCATCCGGCATAAGCTCCCAGGCCTTCTCTCCAGATATTAATGCTGCCTGGGATGTGACCTCCTCCAAAGCTGGTTGGCTTTCTAACATCAACTATTTGAGCACCTTTAGATGCCTCAGATTTAACTTCGTGTGCATTCAACGGGGTTAGGTAGGGGATACCTCCCAATATTTTAGGCCCTTTCTGATTGTTAATTTCCATTTGCCTAAAATAAGGTGGAGTATAAAGTTTTTCTTCCACTTTTCGCTGAATAAATTCTTCTTCACTTAGCTGCAACAGGGGATTTGTCTTTTTTTCATAACCTATGGTGGTCATGTCCTGTTCCCGAATATCTGCTCCACAAACTGAACCTGCTCCATGGGATGGGTAAATTATGGTCTGATCTCCTAGGGGTAGTATTTTTTGGTATATGCTATTGTATAATAATTGGGCCATATGCGGAGTTTCTGACTTTCCAAAAAAATCAACCCGACCCACTTCACCTGCAAAAAGCGTATCTCCCACAAAAACCATCTGTGCATCATTAGAAACACTTTTATCTTTAACTACAAGTGATATACTTTCTTTAGTATGGCCTGGTGTTTCTAAAACTTCTAGATCTAGAGAACCTAATCTAAATTTGTCTTTATCGAATATGGGGTTTCCATAAGCAAAATCCACTTGTGAACCATGAAATATTTTGGCCCCAGTAAGTTCTGCCAGTTCCAAAGAACCAATAGTATAATCTTCATTACGATGTGTTTCAAAAATGTATTCTATTTTGAAATTATTGGCCTCTGCTATATCAATATAAATATCCACATCTCTTCGAGGATCTATTACGCTGGCTTTGCCATGGGCACCTAAAAAATAAGAATTATGGGCAATGCCTACCGATTTAATCATTTCAAATATCATTTACCCCACCACCGGATTATAATTTAATCGATTATTATTGATTAATTATCATTGATTATATTATAGAGTTAAAAGTAATATAATTTTATTAAAATTCTTTTTGAATTTAAATTAGATCATGGTGGAATTATTGAAGAATATTCATTTCAAATATTTTATTAATTACTTTCTACAATATTTAAGGTAGAAACTAAATTAATTGAATAGATTTAATCATTATTAGTGGGTTTAAATTAAGCTTTAGCTCATAATGGTGTTTTTTTAATCATTATTTGTGGTTTTAAATTAAGTTTTAGCTTAGAATAATGTTTTTAAATCCATTAAATAATCTAATATTTATTAATATCATTTTAATATAAATCGGGGTAATAAAATGGGCTATGCAATTGAAACTAATAAAATCAGTAAAAAATATGATAGTTTCACGGCCGTAGATTCTATTGATCTTAAAGTACCTAGGAATAGCATATATGGTGTTTTAGGACCTAATGGGGCTGGAAAAACTACATTAATTTCTATGCTGTGTACTATACTGCGTCCTACTGGTGGTTCGGCAATGGTAAATGGTTATGATATTGAAAAACAGGCCAAGCAAGTTAGAGCATCCATTGGAATTGTATTTCAATCAAGGGCACTGGATGATATTTTAACAGGTAGGGAACATCTGGAAATGCATGCTGCATTATATGGGGTTCCTAAAGACATTCGACAGGAAAGGTTGGATGAAGTACTGGATTTAATAGCACTAGGCAAAAAAGCAGATGAATATGTGAAAACATATTCTGGAGGAATGAAAAGACGGCTTGAAATTGGCAGGGGCTTAATTCATCACCCTAAAGTTCTTTTTTTAGATGAACCAACTTTGGGCCTTGACCCTCAAACCAGGGAAAGTATATGGGATTATATTTATGATTTAAACCAGAATCATGATATTACAGTCCTCTTAACCACTCACTACATGGAAGAGGCAGATAAACTCTGTGATGAGGTGGCTATCATTAATCAGGGTCATATAATCACTTCTGAATCTCCGAAAAATCTAAAAAGGGATCTAAAAGCAGATACTCTTACTATTACCGTAGATTCCCCTGAGGAGTTTGTAGAAAAAGTTAAAACCCTGGGATTCATAAAAGAGGCATTTTTAGTGGATGGTGAGGTCAAATTAATGGTCGAAATGGGAGAAAACCTAATTCCTGCAGTTGTTGGATTTGCCAGTGAACAAGGATTCCCTATTCGGTCTATTGAGCTGGAACATCCTAATTTAGAAGATGTTTTTATTAAATTTACAGGTTCTAAGATTAGTAGTGAGGGGAAATAATGCTATTGGTCCGTTTTAAATTTTATAAATCTAATTTGATGTTTGTAGATTCTCAAATATATTTGGGGGCCTAATAATGGCAGAAATTGAAGGAATATATACTATCTGGCTCAGAGAAACCAAGAGATTCTTCAGATACCGCTCCCGAATTGTGACTTCCGTGGTAACTCCTCTTTTATGGCTAATAATATTTGGAACTGGTTTAGGATCAGCCGTAAGATTTGGTGGGAACATACCTGGCGGATATCAGGCCTTTATTTATCCTGGAATAATTGGCCAGACCATTCTTTTCACATCTATCTTTTCCGGCCTTTCGGTTATTATGGATCGCCAATACGGGTTCTTAAAGGAGATATTGGTTGCTCCCATTTCAAGACCATCTATTGTATTGGGAAAAGCACTGGGGATCAGCACGGCATCAGTAATTCAAGCGTCTATTTTATTGATTCTTTCTTTCATTGTAGGGGTCTCTATGGATCCTCTGACATTCGTTCTGTGTATTATAATAGCTTTGATAATGTCAGTGGGACTTGGGGGTATGGGTCTGGTTATTGCCGCCTTTACAGATAGTATGGAAGGATTTAACCTCATAATGAGTTTTATTGTACTGCCCATGTTCCTTTTGAGCGGAGCATTGTTTCCCATTACTGGATTGCCAACATGGCTCCAGGCCGCAGTTTATATAAATCCATTGACTTATGGGGTGGATGCACTGAGGGCCGCTACTTTAGGCGAATCAGCACTTCCTTTAGAAATAAGCATTATCGTAATCGCTTTTTTTGCAGTTTTAATGATTTTAATATCGGCATTAATATTTAGCAAGAAAGAACAAAGCTTAATGTGAGTTTTGTTCTATTTTTTTGTTTTTTTTTAAATAATTAATTTACAATTATAACAAAATAATAAATAATCATTTAAATAGACATAATTTATATTTAATTTAAAATTCATTTCTGGAGAATTATAATGAAAAAAGCTCAGGAAACTAGAAATCTTAAAAAAGCAAGTAAAGTAACTTTAAAATATCAAATAATTGCTTATGGGATAACTATAATTGCTTTAACAGCTTATTTCTACATTTTGTATTTGTTACACATCTCATCATCAATATGGACATTTTTAGGGGCCATTGTGATCGCAGTGATTGTATTGCCTATTTCACAGAATTTGGTTTATCCTAAGAATTGATTTATTTAAATTCATCTATTTTTTATTTTTATCTGCACCTTATATCTCTTAAAATCTCTTTAAAATATAATTTTTTTATTATTCAGCATATATTACTCAATACATTCTAAACACATTTTATTTTTTTAATCATAGTGTACATGAAAAACATTAAGTTTATATAGTTCCTATTCTAATAAAAAACTAGTTCTCAAATTAATAAAAACATTAAAAAATTATTTAAATAATAATGTTTAATTTACTAATATTAATGGGGGTGTGGTGAATACGGCTTAAAATAAATTTATCTACTGCTGAAAAACATTTCAAAGTTCCTTTTAATTATAATCACATATTGTCTGCTATAATTTATAATAAAATAGCAGATCTGGATCTTGCACATGAATTGCACGCATCTAAAGACTATAAATTTTTTACTTTTTCTCAAATCTTTGTATCCCAAAGAAAAAACCTCCCTAATTTCATGATTTCCCGTGATGGAAAAATTAGTTTTTTTATTTCTTCTCCTAATGATCAATTAATCAAAAGCATGGTAGAAGGCTATCTGGAAGATGGCCAAGTTAATTTCATGGGCCAAAAACTTCTAGTTGATCGTGTTGAACTTCTTAAAATGCCTGAGATTAAAACTCGAATGCAAATGAGAACACTATCTCCCTTAGTGGCCCGTACTCAAAAAGAAGTTGATGGAAAACTCAAAACATGGGATTTAAACCCAAATGACCTTAAATTTTATGAAAATCTGCAAAATAATCTTTTAAATAAGTATATTAAGTTTAATGGAAACTATGAAGGTGATACTTACGTTAAAATAGTCCCTAAAATTGAGTCTATTAAAAGAAAAAGAATTACTATTCCTAAAAAAGGCCAGGAAACCCATCACAGATGCTTTTTAATGAAGTTAGAGATAGAGGCCGATAAAAGGTTGGTAGAGTTTGTTTATGATTGCGGTTTGGGAGAGAAGAACAGTATGGGCTTTGGTATGGTTGAAAAGACGGGTAATGGTGATTAAATGATTTCTGATTTAATAGAATTCGGAAGATGGCTTGATGAAAATAATCAAGATGATTTTGGAAAAACAATCCGAGATAACGATTATATTCTCAACGTTTCTTTTAACAATAATTCTAAAAATTTCGATTTTTGCGAAATAGTCTCAGTAACAAAGTATCATTCTAATTTTTTTAAATATTCTATTTTTCATGAACATTGCTACATTACAACAGATCAAAAATTTATACAAAATAAGGCCAATTTGATTGGTTTGACACCTTTTTTTGTAAAAATTGATCATGATTTCCGGAAAAAAGGAGATATTGATGATGCAAAAATTAAAAAGTTTTTTGGTAAAATAGAAAGGTCTAAAAATTCTAATGAGAATGAAGGAGGATTTGTTAGAGTCATAAGTGATATATATGGTGACTTAGATGAATATTTCGATAAGATTGGGTTTGTAGGGAATGAAAGGAATCATTTAATTTCATTTTTTGAAAATCACACAAATAAAAATATTAAATATTTAATAAATGCATATTGTAGTTGGTTATTGGATAATAAAGATAAGATTGTTTATTTAATAGATAACTTCAAAAATAGTGAGGAATATGATAAAAAATTAAAAGGAAATTTCTATTTGGCTTGTTATTTTGATTCTGACATAGATTTACTAAATGATATTTTTTATTATTATTCAAAATTTATCAAACCACGAAACAAAAGCTTTAAAGAACATGAAAAAGGAATATGTGCTTTTTGTAGCTCAAATAATGTTGTTTATCCATCCACAGGGAGTTATTCTATTGTGAATCCTTCATATTTATTTAATTATGATAAAAATAAAAAAACTGCAATTGAAAATTCAAGATTAAAGTTTTGTAAGAAATGTGCAACCTATGCCATGATTGCTGAGGATAAACTGAAAAAAATTACAGTGAACAATATACTCGTAATACCTAAAACTAATAAAAGAGACTATTCTGACTTTTTAATGATTTCAAATAAAAAAATCAACTCTTTTGAGAAAATTAATGATTTTCTGGATTCAAACAGGAACTTCAACTATGATTTAGCCATATATACATTAGAACAGGGCGATATACTTGATATTAAAAAATATATTGAGAATTACAGTGCTTATTTGGCTAAATTTGAGAATATAAACTTATATGAAAATGATAGGCTGCCTTATCTTTTCAATGCATATTTTAAGAAAGGTAAATATGATAAATCAGAAATTCGAAGTATTTTCGATCTTGAAACTATTTTCAAACAGTTTTTTATTAATATAAAAGATGAAAAAATTGAATCTTTAAAAAATTTTTATCATTTTTATCAAGTTTATACCAAAGATTTGACGGGTAAAACAGGCATATTATATGGTTATGACTCAAAAACGATCTCTATTTTTGCAAAATATATGCATAACATTTTTAATTTGATTTATGAGTTGAATACTGATGCATTAGATAAAAATATGTTGAATGAAATTGTTTTTAATTCACTAATTAAATTGCAGAAAAATAGTAAAACTAGTAATAAAAATCCAAGAGGCATGTTCTTCTATGATATTTTAAGGAGATTAAATTATTATTTTATGATAAAAACGGAAATATTGGGCGATAATATGTTAAAAAAGGAAAATATTGCAAAACTTAAAGAAATAGGTCTGAAATATAACAAAGATTCAGATTTAGAAAAAATTGAAATAAATGATTTAAATGATATCTTAGAAATGTCTGAAAATGACCCTGCGGTCAAATATTACCTAATTGGACAGTTTTTAGGACTCATAGATAATTCTAAACGAAGCAAAGATAAAAAAGCAGAAGTTTTTTCCAATTTTGTTACTAATGCTAATAGAAACAATATCCGTAATTTGTTTGTAACTGAAGTCTTGCAGAAAAATAATTATTACATGTCCAAAATGAATAAAAAAGGAAAAATTGTATTTAAATTACTTGAAGAGAATATAAATTCTTTTTTCAATGAATCAGATGGATTTTCTTTTGAAGATTATATTTTACTAATCTTCACGGGTTACTATACTGAAAATATTTTATC
>JAHFBZ010000057.1 GCA_023249725.1 Methanobacteriaceae archaeon | reverse complement strand
GGATTTCAAGGTTTTACTAATTTTTGTATTTTTCTTAAGAATATTTATTTTATTTGGCGAGGTCAGATGTTGGATAAGGAAGATTATGATAAGATTTATTTTGGTGGATTGGATGAGCGTATAGTTTATGGTTTGGATGATTTTGATTTAGTGGAGGAGGTTCCAGAGCCAAGTGCAGAATTTTTTGAGTCAATGAAAAATTTAAAATGGTCTGATGATGCTAAAAATCTTTTAACACGGCTAGAAGGTTTTCGAGAGTATTATTTGTTAAATAATTTTAAGGAAGATTATAAGTTTTTTTATGCGGAAAATAGTGTGATTAATTTTTTAACGGCATGCAGTGCCCTATCAAGGAGCAGTGCTTCGGCAGATAAAGAGGACATTATAATAGCATATAAAACTTATTTTAAATTATTTAAAACCGATTTAACACAAATAACTCCATTAGGAGACGCTGAGTATATAAAATTAAATAATAATTTTTCTAATTTGAATAGAAATGAATAAGAAAGATAATGCTAAGTTGAATTATAAGATTCCGGTGGGTTTGAAGTTATTATCTTCTCAAGGGCCGGGGGCCTATGATGAGGTTAGTGGTGTGTGGGGTGCTGGTTTGTTGTTAGTTAATGATAGTGTTAGTTTGGATTTAGTGTTACAGGCCACTAATATTGGTTATTTTGTGAATATGGTGAGTGTTTATGGTGATTTAACCAGTACACATGCCAGTGTTTTTAAACCAATTGTTAAGGTTTTTAATGGTAAATGGAAGTCCACTGCGGCCATGAGTGATTCTAATGGTGGGAATAATAAGGCCAGTTTTAGTTTTGATGTTAAATATCCGACTTATCAGACACCTAGCCATGAATATAAATGGCCTGATTTACCAGATCCGACTCCTACTCCTCAGCCTACTCCTACACCTAAGCCAGATAAGGAGCCTCAGCCTACTCCTAAGCCTAAAGATCCGCCTAAACCAACTCCTTCAAATGATCAATTCCCTCGAGATATTGCAAGTGTACGTGATATTACTGGTGGATTAGAAGGAGCAAAAATAGCGAATTGGAACATGACTATAAAACAACCAGAACCAACTTATGATGAGGATGGCTCACCTATATGGGTTTATGTACTTGCTATTTTAGGTCTTGTTGCAGTACTAGCTTATAATTATGGTTCAGTTATTTCTGAGTATTTGACGACTTTATGGACTGGTATTTTAAATGCTTTAACCCTAGCATCGTTTTATTTATCCTATTTGGGGGCTAGTTTAGAAGATTGGATAGTTTCAGCGGGTTCTAAGCTTTTTATTGAGCGTGGAGGTTATATTATCGCGGCTATTAATGAATTATATTCTGTACCTATTACTGGTGTTGGAAGTACTACTCTAATTGGACTTGGTTTAAGATTTTTAGCAGAAAAATACCCTATCCTTGGACCAATTGTTACACCTTTTATATATTCTTTGGAACAACTTACCTATGTTGATATTGTCAAAAAGTTGGGTGAATTTTATAATAAAAAATCTTAGATATTAAATAATGGGGATCATATGTTGTTAAATGCTAAGTTTCGTAAGCCTTCACGTGAGAATTTTGGGTATTATGAATTAGAAAAGCTTGAGAATGAATATTCAATTGAGGATATTGGTATTTTTAGAAGTTTGTTAGTGGATTTGGTTGATTCTGGGTTTTATGAACAATTATTTAGAGTATATTCTGATTGGGAGGAACCTGTTCCTTTATTGGATGATAATTCAACAGAAATTGCGTTGGAAAGTTCTCTTTTAATTCTTGCTCATGATAATCTTAAACGGAAGCCAGGAATATTTTCTGATCTTATTGATTATAATAAATTCTATTTTCTTTTTCCTTTCATCGAATGGGTCTATTCCATGTGTTTAGAAAGACAATTAGATTCGGATGATGTTAAAAAAATATTTAGAAGCAGTATTGGTGAAAGAATTGTATTTGCTTTAGAAGATTTTGATAAAATAAATGAAATACCTGAGATAAGCTCTGAATTTTTTCAAAATATGCAAAAACTAAAATGGAAAGATAAAAAAACCAAAAAGCTGTATTCCAAGCTAGAAAAAGCATTAAGATTTTTTGTTTTTAAAAACTTTGGCTTCAAAGAAGGAAAATTTAATGCTAAAATAATTGGAATAGTCCTGTTTTTCGCAGGTTGCAGTGCATTAAATAATAAAAGAGACAAAATAACTGAAAATGATGTTTTCAGAGCCTATAAAACCTTATTTAAGATTATTAAAACGGATATATCTAAATTAATTTAGTTAAGAACCTGAATTCACCAGTGCTTTATGATATTAGTGTTAATGCTTTGAATACAACTAGTGAGGCCACTGATTTAGCAGTGAATATCACGGGTAATGCTAGTAGTTTAGGTATTGGTGATACAGTTCATTTAGTTATTAATCTTAGTAATCTAGGCCCTAACCCAAGTGATGCTAAGTTGAATTATAAGATTCCGATGGGTTTGAAGTTATTATCTTCTCAAGGGCCCGGGGCCTATGATCCTGTTAGTGGTTTGTGGAATGCTGGTTTGTTATTAGTTAATGATACTGTTAGTTTGGATTTGGTGTTGCAGGCTGTGAATATTGGGTATTTTGTGAATATAGTGAGTGTTTACGGTGATTTAACCAGCACACATGCTTTGCCTGCGAAGCCGATTGTTAAGGTTTTCAATGGTAAATGGAAATCCACTGCGGCCATGAGTGATTCTAATAATGGGAATAATAAGGCCAGTTATAGTGTTGATGTTAGATCTCCGACTTATCATACACCTAGCCATGAATATAAATGGCCTGATTTACCAGATCCTACTCCTACTCCTCAACCTACTCCTACACCAAAGCCAGATAAGGAGCCTCAGCCTACTCCTAAGCCTAAAGATCCGCCTAAACCAACAGTATCTAATGATCAATTACCTAGGGACATTCGCAGCATAAGAGATGTTGTAAGTGGAGTAAAAGATGCTAAAATAGCGAATTGGAACATGACTTTAGATTCTCCAATTGATAAGAATGAATTATTATCTTATGCTATTGATATAGCTGCAGAATTGATTTATATTGGTGCAATGGTGGGAACTCCGGGGTCTGGTGAATATTTACAACAAGTCAAAAATGGAATGATAGAAGCAGGCGCTGCTTTAAAAATGGCTGCAGAATATTTTATAAAAGACCCTCGACAGGCTTTTAGAATACTAAAAAGGTCTTTTAAGAATGTTGGTGAGAATGGAAAACAGATAAAGTTTTTGGATGATTTTTCTAAGAATACTTTTAGAATAGATCCAAATATTGCTCAGAAGGTAGTGGGAGATGCTTTATGTGAGATTTTCCCGAAGCAAGCTGGAAAAATAAAAGCTTTCTTTAATGTAATGGGCTCTGTACAATTTCTCTTAGATCCATTAGAAATTTGGAAATCGTGGGGTGAAGTAGTATATAGTCTCTTTGTGGATGGATTTGGTCAGGGTGACTATGGTAAAGCTGTAGATAAATTCTGGGAAGCATTAGATCAAACTTTTAATCATCCTCTTCCCGGCACATAAATAATAAATGTCAAAACCAATATTATCTTAATTATAAATCATATTATGAGGGGATTATTTTGAAAACTTGGATGAAAATTCTGAATTCGACTTTTGATTTTAAAGATAAACTCAACTCTTCTTTGGGTAGAGAGACTAGAGTGGACTGGAATAATAGAAAGATTAAAGAATATTCGGAATATCTGAGGAATTTAAAAATAAAAAATTTAGATTTTATTTTAGATGAATTAATGAATAACTGGCGGTCTGGCTTTTATAAAAAGTTAATGTTAGCATTTGTTGTTGATAAGGATGATACTAGGTTTTTGACTTTTGATGAGTTATATAATAATCGTTTACTTGTTTTAGCAGCTGAAAATTTACCTAAAACGAATATTAAGACTATTGCTTTTAGTAAAACAGATCTAAATGTTTTTAAGACTATGCAACCTTTCATTGACACAATATATTTCATGAATATTGGCCGTAAGTTTTCATGGGAAGATGTTTTGAATACCTTCTTCAATGGCCTAGATGCAAGACTAATGTTTGGATTAGATAAATTCGATGAGCTAAATGAAGTTCCAGAACCTACGGCTAATTTTTTCCAGAAATTAGGCGAAACACAAATTGCAAGCAAGGCAACATCTGACTTATACATGAAATTAACACTTTTACAGATGCATATAGAAGATGACATATTTGGCCACAATTTTGGTGATTTTTCAGAGGATTATCGTCCTACTGAGGATTTATTTATCCAGCTTTTAGCAGGATGTAGTGCAGTACATCAAGGCCGAGAGACAATTAATTCAGATGATGTAATAGTGGCATATAGAACCTTTTTTAAGCTTTTTAAAACTGATATTACAGTTTATAGGGCTCCTCAGAGTATTGTTGATTCTATGCCTGAGTTCACTGGGTATTTGGTTTGTGATAAGTGTGGTGTTTCTCATGGTTTGGGCCCTGAGGATTCTCCTGATGATTATTCTGATGTTTGTGATTGTGGTGGTCATTTAGTTTATCAAGAGTGTATTTAGTCGCTTTTCTCACGATGGACTTTTTAAATCAAGTTAATATCTAGTACATCTCTTTTGGTTTGTGTTTTGATAGTTATGGTAAGTTGTGGGTTATGGATTTGGATGGGGAGTATATTCATCGGTTTGATACTGGTATAAATGGTATTGATCTTTCTAAAAGATTGGTATCTACTAATCATAATGCCTTAGGTTATTGTAGTGTTAAATCACCGGATAAGTATGAGTCTGGGGCCTGGAGTGTGGTTCATGATTATGGTAGTAGTGCTGGTTGGGATAATATTTCCTGGAACAGTTGGGAACCAGTGGGAACTAAGGTTTCGGTTCATGTGAGAAGTTCCAATGATCAAATTAACTGGTCCAATTGGGAGGATGCAGGTAATGGCCTATCACTAAAGATGACACCTCCTGGCCGATATCTGTAAGTAGAAGTTAATTTAGAACGGTTTAATAATACAGAATCACCAGTACTTTATGATATTAGTTTTAATGCTTTGAATGTGACAGATGAGTCCACTGATTTAGGGGTGAGTATAACTGGTAATGCTAGTAGTCTAGGTATTGGTGATACGGTTCATTTAGTTATTAGTCTTAGTAATTTAGGCCCTAAAGTGTGTGATGCAAAGCTGAATTATAAAATTCCAGTGGGTTTGAAGTTATTGTCTTCTCAAGGTCCAGGTGTTTATGATGTGGCCAGTGGTGTGTGGGATGCTGGTTTGTTGTCGTTGAATGATAGTGTTAGTTTGGATTTGGTTTTGCAGGCCACTAATATTGGTTATTTTGTGAATATGGTGAGTGTTTATGGTGATTTAACCAGTACACATGCCAGTGTTTTTAAACCAACTGTTAAGGTTTTCAATGGTAAATGGAAATCCACTGCGGCCATGAGTGATTCTAATAATAGGAATAATAAGGCCAGTTTTAGTTTTGATGCTAGATCTCCGACTTATCAGACACCTAGCCATGAATATAAATGGCCGGGTTTACCAGATCCGACTCCAACTCCTACTCCTCAGCCAGATCAGGATCCTCAGCCTACTCCTAAGCCTAAAGATCCGCCTAAACCAACTCCTTCAAATGATCAATTACCTCGAGATATTGCCAGTGTACGTGATATTGCGGGTGGCGTAAAAGATGCTAAAATAGCAGACTGGACACTAAATCCATTTAATGATGATACTGATGAATCAAAAGGAGAAAATGGAGATGAACCTTGGTTATTATATGCTATAATTTTGCTTGGAGCTTTAATAGGATGTGCGCTTGCCATTATTCCTAATAAATCTGGTGAGTATTTACAATTACTTTTAAATTCAATTTTAGGAGCATTATCAACAAGTCTAATGTATTTAACTTGGATTGGAGTCAGATTAGCAGATTTTATAATGTCAACAACAGTAAGATACGGAAAGTATATGGTACCAACTATTGAAGAACTTTTGTTCACACCGATAACTGGGGTTGGGCCAACAACAATAATTGGTCTGGGATTGAGAAATCTGGCTGTTAGGTTCCCAGCACTCGAAAAATATGTTGCTCCAGCAATATATATGTTAGATCAATTATCACTTCAAGAACTTTCACAAAAATTTAATGATTTAGTAAACAAATATAAATGAGGAGTTATCTTAATGTCTATTCTAAAAAATCTGCAGATTCCTACGCGCAATGATCTTGGTCATTATGAATTGAAAAAGTTGAAGAATAAATATCCTGATGAGGATATCGATGGCTTGGTGGTTCTTTTAATCGAGTTGTTAGATTCAGGTATTTATTTTGACTTATTTGATATTTTTTCGAATTGGAAAGAGCCTGTTTCGGCTATGAGTGATAATAGTTTAGAAATTGCTAGTGAAAATTATCTTTTGACTCTTGCACATGAAAATCTCAATCATAAGCCAGGCATTTTTTCTTCAGATCTCATTAATTATCCGATGTTTTATTATTTCTTTCCATTTTTGGAATGGATCTATTCCATGAATTTAGAAAGAGATTTAATGCCTGATGATGTTTTAAATTTATTTAAAAGTGGTTTGGGTGAAAAAATCACATTTTATTTATTGGATTTTGATAGAATAGAAGAAAATCCTGAAATTACTAATGATTTCTTTCAGAAATTAAAAAAAATCAAATGGGAAAATAGGAAAACTAAAGATTTTTATTCTAGGATGGAACGAGTTTTAAGATTTCATGCTTTTAATGGATATGGCGTTAAAGAAGCCTCTTTTCTTACAACTCAAATGGATATAATCCTATTTTTATCAGGATGCAGCTCCGTAAAAGAGAACAGACAAAAAATAATAACTGAAGACGTTTTAATAGCATATAAAACCTTATTTAAAATCATTAGAACCGATATTTCTAAATTAATTTAGTTATATGGTGCTAGATATTATTAATCCTTTTAATGTGACAGATGAGGCCACTGATTTGGCCGTGAATATCACAGGTAATGCTAGTAGTGTAGGTATTGGTGATACGGTTCATCTAATTATTAGTCTCAGTAATCTGGGCCCTAAAGTGTGTGATGCTAAGTTGAATTATAAAATACCGGTGGGTTTGAAGTTATTATCTTCTCAAGGCCCTGGCGTGTATGATCCTGTTAGTGGTGTTTGGTCTGCTGGTTTGTTATCAGTTAATGATAGTGTTAGTTTGGATTTAGTGTTACAGGTTCTGGGTGCTGGTTGTTTTAATCATGTGGTGGATGTTTTTGATAATTTGAATATTTCTAATAATCATATGGTCTGGTCTATGATTTGTGCCAGTGTGCTGGGTAATGTTACATCAACGGTTATTAATTCCTCTGCATTTGATGGATTAAAACCAAACGATAATGGTAATGGTGGGTCTGGTAGTGGAAGTGGAAACAGTGGATCAGGAAACGGAGGAAACGGTGGTAATGGTGGAGGATCCGGAGGCGCAGGTGGATCTGGTAATGGAGGAAAAGGGGGCGGAAATGGTGGTGGAAGTGACGGTGGTGATGGCGGTTCAATCACTCCTGATAACACTCCTAAAACTCAATTACAAAGAGATATCCGTTATGTTAGAGATTTCATGAGTTATACTCCAACAGATAATAGTCAAGATAGTGGCCAAAATGATAATAAAAAGCCTAATGAACCACCTAAAATGCCAGATTGGACAGGGGATCCTGGACCAGAACTTACTCCGGAAGAATATGAGGATTGGGGTAAATCAATTCTTAAATTCTCGGTTGAAGTTGCAGTTTTAGCTTTCTTGGAATTCGTTCCAATGGGCGGTTCAGCAACAGGTGAGTATTTGCAAGGAATAAAAAGCACATTTTTAAATAACTTCAAAGCATTAAATACAATATCAAGTTATTTTAATAAAATGATACGCACAAAACAAATTTCTGATGTTTTAACTAAAACTAGGAAGGTTATTAATTATCCTACTGTTCAGAAGACTTTGCAGGCGTGGGATGGCTTTTTGAGAGTTGCTGGTTTTAATTATGGAATGTCTGTATTTAAAAGAGGGCTTTATAAATTATTCCCTGGTCAAGAAGGGAAAGTCGATGCTTTATTATTAATTTATTCAAGTTGGCAATTTGTTAAGGATCCTGAAGGAACGATGAATGCTATTATAGATATTTTTACTAGTCTGATGCAAGTCCAGCTTCCGGATCATGAAAGTTTCGAGAAAATATTTATTTTTGATCCGGCCCAAGATAAATAATACTCAGAGGTGATTTTTTTGGGCATTATTGATAAAATGGAAAAAGAAATAGAGGAGATGGATAAAAAAAGTGAGCAGAATATGGAGAATCTTTTTAAATATCTATTAGGATTGGATATTGTTGGTTTAGATGTGGTTATTCTTGAAATTAGAGATATTATGGAATCAGGGTTTTATGAAAAATTAATTGAATCTTCAAATCAGGAGAAATTTAATGAGGATATTGATTTTTTAGGTGATTTGCCAAAACATCGAATAGAGATCCTTGCATATGATAATCTCAAAAAAGGCGGCCTACTCACCACAATTTTCACTAAATCAATTATCACAGTTCAAGATACACTTACTTTGTATTCGTTCATCGAAGCAGTTTATTATATGCACAAAAACCCTTTGGAAAAGGAAGATATGTTGAATATATATTTTAGTGGTCTAGATGAACGCATAATATTTGCTTTAGATGACTTTAATACAGTAGAACTGGAAGATTTACCTGAAACTACACCAGAATACATTAAATCGCTTGGAAAAACATACTGGGAAGAAAAAGAACTCTACAAAAAACTAAATAAACTAATGTTTGAAGTAATGGATTTTATTTTAGATTATCCCGACATTAAAGATTGGTCTTCGAAGTATAGGTCTACTGAGGATCTTTTTGTTCAGTTTTTAGCGGCTTGTAGTGCGGTGAATGATGGTCGTTTAGGGATTGGGATTGAGGACACGGTAAAAGCTTACGCGACTTTTTTAAAACTTATTAAAACAGATGTTACTAGGTATAAGGCTATTCCTGAGAGAATAGGTGATTTAGATAATAATCATAATTATTTAGTTTGTAAATCATGTGGAAGTTACTATCAAATTCCTGAGGGAGAATCCATGGATTATTATTCAGATATATGCGAATGTGGTGGTAAATTGAAGCATTTGGGTTCTAATAAATCATGATTTTTTTAGATATTACAAAATTGTAAACAGTTTATAGATTATGGCTGAATTCTCATGTGGTTAATGATATTAGCTTTAATCCTTTGAAATGCAACTAAAAATAAAAATATTAAGTAAATATCCCTAATCCATTCTACAAACCAAAGTAGAAAATATTGGGCCCCTAATATCAATTTCTTTATTATTCCCCGTAATATAATTCAAGGCCACATTATCTAGCTGCAGGTTTATATCGGAAAGTGACCGGGCAATTGTGCTTCTAATTTTAATCTCATCCATCCCACTGACCACCATTTCTTCTACTTTATAGGCGGCCTGGGCAGCCAGGGCCTCTAAATAACTGGTATTAATTGGAATTCCATTATCCATGGCCTCTTTTATCAGAGGATCATCTAATTTTCCTTCTACGGGAACTCCTACAATGTTTCCCTGATAAATGTATACTTGATTTTTAGCGGCGGGTCCTAAAAGTCGGGTGTTTGATTCTTCTTCTACGGCATTTAAAGTAATATTTTTGCCTAAAAATTCTCCAGAGAATATGGTAAATTCGCAGGGTGATTCTGCCGATGCATTTTCACTCCAAACAGAAATTATATTGTCCATAAGGGCCTTACCTTCTTCAGTAACAGGATAATAATTTATACGAAGCATGGTGGCCAAATCACGATCACTAAGTTCCCATTTACCATATATTTGAGGATAAACCATTTCTCTAATATCATTGGCCTGATTCAGGACCATGGCCATTCTCTCAGCACCGACTCCCAGGTTCATGACCTCTTCATCAATACCGTATTTGGAAAGGGCAATAGGGGAATACAATCCGAAGGTGGCGATTTCTATCCATTCTTTTAGCTTAGGATGGTATCCATAAACCTCGGTCTGAGTTTCTGGTATGTAATACTTGGATTTTTTCTCATCAGGAAGGAATTTAAATTTGGAAAAACCAAAGTACTCCAGTAAACTTTCAGAAATTGCCTTACCCATGTCCAAAGAAACTTCTTCATCCACTACCACACAGGAAGCAGAATGATAGGTCATTAAGTGGCTGGAATCTTCGCGTTGTTCTCTTCTAAAACATCTATCAATAGAAAACAATTTCAAGGGTAATTTAGAGTGATTATGGGCATTTTGCAAGGATATAAACCATCCCGAGGTCATATGGGATCTTAAGGTAGTTCTGCTGGATATGGGCTGTAATTCCTGTATTTCAGGAAATACCTTCTCCAAAACCCGTAAGCCCACATGGTCCTCTACTTCCAGAGAGGTAGAAACATCGTGCACCAGATCGTCCCCTTCCACATCCCCTTTTTTATAGCCTCTAAAAACATCTTGAAGGCCTTTTAAACGGTTTTCATTAACTTCAACGCCTAATTTTTCAATTTTTTCTATTTTATCCATTCCCAAACCAATATCTGGCCTAGGTAGGCCGGCCAAGTAGAAACAGCGGTCAAGAACTGCGGGGGCTTCTGGCCCGAACTGTTTGTAAACATGTTCTTCTTCCACAAAAAGAGGGTTTATTGTTTCTTGAAAACCGAGTTGTAAATAGGCCTGTCTTATCTGCCATATGGTGTCATACAAAACGTGTGATTTTCCGGTGGTAAAACGTAACCGGGGGTGTTGCTGGTCATGGTGTGGGGTTTTTAATAGTTTTCCACTTTCCACCCATGCCTTTTCAAAATCTTTCTTAGCCAGCTTTATAATCTTTTTTTTGTCCAAATTATGCCCCCAAAATGATTTTTGAGTTATTATATTGTATATTCAAATAAATTCCTAATAGATCATATTAATTATTTTAAATTAAGTAAATCTTAATTTTAAAGTTATATTAGAACTGTTAATAAACTTGTATTTGATTTATAATTGTTTAGTTATATTAATTTTTTAATTCTCCAATAATTGAATTTATTTCTATTTGAATTTATTTATTAAATTTCAGATTCTTGTGGGGGTTCTTCATAAAATTATAATAATCATAATAGTCAATGAAAAATCATGGAAAGCGAATTTTATAAATGTGATGTGCTGATTATTGGCTCAGGAGGCGCTGGCTGCCGGGCAGCTATAGAAGTCTCTAATCACAATTTAACACCTATAATTATTTCTAAAGGATTATCATTTAAGTCAGGATGCACTGGTATGGCTGAAGGAGGATATAACGCTGCTTTTGCCTATGTGGACTGTGACGACAATACCAATATCCATTATGAAGACACCCTCAAAGGGGGAGGTTTCATAAATGACCCAGAATTGGCCAGGATACTGGTGGAGGAATCACCAGAACGTTTAGTGGATCTGGAAAATTACGGGGCCCTTTTTGATCGCCAGGAATCTGGAGAACTTGATCAAAGGCCTTTTGGTGGTCAGACATTCCGAAGAACCTGTTTCCAGGGGGACCGGACTGGGCATGAAATGATTACGGCCCTTAAAGAAGAAGTTATCCGCCGGGAAATCACCACTCTGGATGAGATAATGATTACGGCCCTTATTACGGATGAAGATCGCAAAAAAGTCCAGGGAGCAGTAGGTCTTTCCCTAAAAGATTCTAAAATTATCATCTTCCAGGCTAAATCCACCATATTGGCCACGGGCGGAGCGGGCCAGATTTACCCGGTCACATCAAATACGGTTCAAAAAGGTGGAGATGGTTTTGCACTGGCCTGGAATGCTGGAGCAGATCTAATTGACATGGAACAGGTGCAATTTCATCCCACAGGAATGGTTTATCCCGATTCCAGAAAAGGGGTACTGGTTACCGAGGCTGTAAGGGGAGAAGGCGGAATTCTCCTGGATAAAGATAGTAATCGATTCATGAGTAATTATGATCCACGCAGGGAACTGGCCACCCGTGATGTGGTGGCTCGGGCTATTTACAATGAAATTCGGGAAGGAAGAGGCACGGAAAATGGCGGTGTTTTCCTGGATGTAACTCACCTTGATCCCGAACTTATAGAAGAAAAGCTGGAGACTATGATTCTACAATTCCAGGATGTGGGTGTGGATATTCGTAAAGAACCAATGGAAGTAGCTCCTACGGCCCATCACTTTATGGGTGGGGTGAAAATTGATGAAAATGGCCACAGTAGTGTGGAAAATCTGTTTGCCGCTGGCGAGGTTACCGGGGGGGTGCATGGAGCCAACCGTCTAGGTGGTAATGCATTGGCTGATACTCAAGTATTTGGAGAAAGGGCCGGTAAAGCTGCCGCTGAAAACGCCTTAAAATCTGATGATGAATTGAATCATGCCTTTGTAGAAAAAGAAGAAAAGAGAATTGAAGATAAAATTCAGGAAGGGGATATTCCACCTCAAAAGCTTAAAAAGGAACTTCAAGAAACTATGTGGGATAATGTAGCCATAATTCGTAGTGAAAAGGGTTTAAGGATGGCTTTGAGAACTATAAGTCAACTAGAAGGACAGTTAAGTAGAATGAATGTTCCGGAAGAATCTAAGTTTAACCGATATTTGCAAGAAGCATTGGAAGTGGAGAACATGATTGAAACGGCTAAAATGGTTATTACAGCGGCTGTTTTAAGACAAGAAAGTCGAGGTGCCCATTACCGTGAGGATTTCCCTGAAACCAGGGATGACTGGAAAAAGAGTATTGTTTTAAATAGAAATGGGAAAATTGGCCTGATTAGTCGGGCCTGAATTTCATTATTTCTATTATTTCCATTATTTTTCTTAATTTTAAAAACAATTTATAATACTATTTTTAAAAACTCATCCGTACTACTTAAATCATCCAAAACAAAATTGGCACCACTATTTATCAATTCTTCCTTACAATACTCACCACTGGCCACACCAATGGTCAAAATACCTGCCTTCAAACCAGCGGCCACATCCAGTGGTGTATCGCCCACTACAAAAACATTATTTTTATTCCTCACAAACCTAAAATCATTCTCTGCCCTTTGTATGGCCTTTAAGACTAGATTTGACCGGTAATAGCTATCGCTTCCAAATCCCCCTAATTTAAAATAATGACCTAAATCTACGTGATTAAGCTTGAAATAGGCAATAATTTCTATATTTCCAGTTAAAAGGCCCAGTAACACTTTTCGATTTTCAAGCTCTTTTAGTAGTGTTACAGCCCCATCCATTACTTTAATTTTATCATACTTTACATTAGCCACAAAATATTCGGACATGGAATCAAGGAAATCATTCTTATATGGGCAAATATCATTTTCCGTGAGGCCTTCTGCAAGTAAAACCTCATGCATAATTTGGGGATCTGTCTTTCCATGATAGTTGATTACTTCCACCGAAGTATCCACTCTATAAATTTTCTTAAAGGCATGTATAAATGCCTGGTGATGACACTCGGAACGGTCAATAAGGGTTTTGTCAATGTCAAAAAGTACTAATGGATTCATATTATGTCCTAATTTTTTATGGTTCGGGGTTTATGATAATAATGTTGTAATGATAAAAAAATTAAAAGAAATTAATTTTTAGAAAGCATCTCTCCAGCAGCATTCTGGGCCATTTCAATTATCTGTGCTTCAGGAATGCTTAAAACTTCTCTATTTTCCATTAAGATATTTCCATTACAGATGGTGGTATTCACATCGCTGCCGCGAGCGGAATAAACTAGATGGGATAGTGGATGTCTAAATGGTGTTAAATGAGGGGCTTTAGTATCTAGAAGAATTAGATCTGCTTTTTTACCTACTTCAATGGTTCCAATATCAGTTTTCATTCCCAGAGCATGGGCACCATTAATAGTGGTCATTTCAAAGGTTTGCTGAGCAGTTAAATAAGTAGGGTCCATATTATGGATTTTCTGGAGTAGTGCAGCCAGTTTCATCTCTTCTAACATATCTAAATTGTTATTAGAAGCTGCACCATCTGTTCCCAGGGATACACAGATTCCTTTTTTAAGCATCTCCTGCACGGGAGAAACTCCGGAAGCTAGTTTCATATTACTGGCTGGATTGTGAGATAATTTAACTCCTCTTTTTTTCACTATTTCTATTTCAGCCGGAGAAAGGTGCACGGCATGGGCGGCCAAAACATCCTCTCCCAAAAGGCCAATTTCATCTAAATATTCAAATGGCCGTTTTCCATGAGCTCCCATTACTTGTTGAACTTCATATTCCGTCTCAGCTACATGGATGTGTATATGATTGCCATATTTATTAGCTTCCTTTCTTACTCCTTTCAAAAGTTCTTTAGAACAGGTATATGGTGAGTGAGGTCCAAATGCTACGGTTATTCTTCCTTCAGCACTGTCATGGCATTTTTCAATGAGGCGCTTGCTTTCCTTAAACTCGGCCTTTCTTTTTTCTTCATCACCTAAATCAATCATCCCGTGGCTTAAAATGCCTCTTAACCCTGATTCGTCCACTGCACGAGCCACATAATCCATAAAAAAGTACATATCATTAAAAGTGGTGGTTCCCGATTTTATCATTTCCACGCAGGCCAGTAGAGCCCCGGCATAGCAGTAATCTCCATTTAGGTGGGCCTCCATGGGCCATATATGTTCATTTAACCAGGTGTCCAGTGGTAAATCATCGGCCAGACCTCTAAGTAAACTCATGGATAGGTGGGTATGGGTATTAACCATTCCGGGCATTAAAATTTTATTTTCAGCATCTATGACTTTATCTATATGGCTAAAATCAATCTTATCATTGATTTCAATAATTTTATCATTTTCTATTAACACGGATCCATTATTCACTGTTCCGCCTAATATTTGAGCATTTTTTATTAGAATGGTCTGATTTTCCATATTGCGGCCTCTAATTGAATTTTGTTAAAAGTTATAGTATAGAATAATTTATTTTTTAATAGCTCACTTTTTAATATATTAATAAAATGAATATTAATTTAATTAATTAGTCATAAATTTAATTTCACGAATATTAATTAATGCTTAATCTAAACTCGTTTTTTATATATAAGTTCCTTAAAAACTATTTTAAATTCCGCACCATTATCATTTTTAACTTCTAATGCTCCATCGATTTGATCAATCAAGTTTTTTACTAAAAATAATCCTAAGGTTTGGGATTTTTCCAAGTTAAAATCTTTAGGAAGACCAATTCCATTATCTTTAACTATTAATTCATATTTACCATTTAGCTTATGGAATAGTATCTTGATTTCTCCATCACCTGATGGGAAAGCGTGTTTTAGACTATTTGAAACTAGTTCATTTACTATTAAACAACAAGGGACTGATGTTTCAATATTTAAGTAACCCTCTTCTAAATCGACCCATAATGTTATTTTTCGGCTTCTAGCAGAGTATTGTTCAAATAGGTAATAGGTCAATTTTTGTATGTATGCCTTTAAATCAACTTTTGACAGGTTTTCAGATTGATATAGCAATTCATGGACAATAGACATGGTCCTTATTCTATTCTGACTGTCTTCAATTAGTTCCAGCGGATCTACATCAGAATCCCAGTATTTTTGTAGATTAAGGAGGCTGGAAATTATTTGCATATTGTTTTTTACCCGGTGATGAATTTCTCTTAAAAGAGTATCTTTTTCCTCTAAAGAGTTCCTTATTTCTTTGTCTGCTTCTTTACTATGAATGGCCAAGGCATAAAATTCACCAATTCTAGTTATAGTATCTATATCTTTCTGAGAATAATCACTTGGGGAATTGGCAAGTGCAATTTGCCCTACTAATCTTTTTTCTAAAAAAATAGGCACGGATAAAAAATTTTCGAACTTCATATGTCCTTCAGGAATTCCTGCTGATGCTTTGTGTGCTTGGGGGGAATTAGTAAAGAAAGAATCACCGGTATTTAATGAATGGCCCCAAAGCCCATTATATTTTCCATCGGTTCCTTTTTGGAATTCAACCTTTTTTTCTTCTACCAATACTTTACAGTTAGGCATCA
>JAHFBZ010000122.1 GCA_023249725.1 Methanobacteriaceae archaeon | reverse complement strand
TAATACTTATATTTAACTAGGCTAATTTTGAATTAGACTCCATTAAAATCCAGAAAATAATATTTTCAAATATTTTTTTCAAAAGTTCCAACACCCCTAAACTTTACAACCCCCTTTTTTTTATTTTAATAATTTTATTTTAAATATTCAATTTTTTAGTGAAATTCCATTAAAAAGAATTATTAGTGATAATGAGAAAACTATTTTTATATATAGTTAAGAATTTACTAAGAATGAAAATTACTTTTGAATTTTATTTAATTATTTCCTATTTTAATTAAGAAGTGATACCATGCTCCAGATTGCAGTTACCGGAAAACCAAACGTTGGAAAATCATCATTATTTAACTCAGCCACCCTTTCTGAGGCCGAAGTGGCAGGATATCCATTCACTACTATAGATGCCAATAAAGCAGTATCCCATGTGGATACCAAATGTCCCTGTAAGGAATTAGAAGTAGAATGCAGTCCTAAAAATTCAAAATGTGAAGAAGGAGTACGATTAATACCTGTAGAATTAATTGACGTGGCGGGTCTGGTTCCAGGGGCCCATGAAGGCCGGGGATTAGGGAATAAATTTTTGGATGATCTTCGCCAGGCCAAAGTATTGATACATGTTATTGATGCATCAGGTTCTACTGATGAAGAGGGAAGACCAGTAGAAGCTGGTACCTATGATCCTTTAGACGATGTTGATTTTCTAGAAACAGAAGTCACCATGTGGTTGTATGCCATTGTGGAAAGAAATTGGGAGCGATTGGTAAGAAAAGCCATGTCTGAAAGGTTAGATATGGGTAAAGTACTGCATGATCAGCTTTCTGGAACTGGAGTATTGCTGGAGGATATTTTAGAAGCTCGAAGAGAAATGGAAACAGATTACACTGCCTGGGAAAAAGAAGAACTGGTTGAATTTTTAGGAAAACTTCTTAAAATCGCCAAGCCAACTATAATCGTGGCCAATAAGGCAGATTTACCCACATCTGCCGAGAATATCAAACGATTACAGGAAAAATATCCTCATGTAATCCCTGCATCTGCTGAATCAGAAATGGCCCTCACCCGAGCGGCCCAGGCTGGTCTTATAAGTTATCATTCTGGAGACGATGATTTCCAAATATTGGAAGTGGATAAGTTAAATGAAAATCAGAAAAAGGCCCTGGAATATGTTCGAGCAAATGTTTTGAAAAAATACGGCAGCACTGGAGTTCAAAGAGCATTAAATGAAGCAGTATTTGACTTGCTGGATATGATAGTAGTTTATCCAGTGGAAGATGAACACAAACTCTGTGATCAGAAAGGAAATGTTTTGCCAGATGCTATATTAATTTCTAAAGGATCAAAACCAAGGGATATGGCCTATGTTATCCATACTGATATTGGTGAAAAATTTTTGCACGCTGTGGATGCCCGTAAGAACATGAGAGTGGGTAGTGATCATGAATTGGAAGATGGGGACATTATAAGTATTATTACACGCTAGAGGGACATATAATAAAACCCATAATAGAATGTCCATAAGTAATACTACTTTATACTATTAATCCTTATTTTTTAATTTTAACTAGTTTACTCTGCATTTATCCTTAAGTAACTAATTCTAATAAGCTCTTATGGATTATACCTATTTTTGCCCTTATAGAAGTAATGATAACTATTTAGCGTAATAATCATAATATCCAAAGTATTATATATTATTGTTGTTCTAATAAGTATTAATGTGGAGGTTACAAAATGACTCGAGTAGCAATGACATTACTAAAAAAATTACTTAACGAATTTGATGAATGTTTAAAGAAGAATGGATATACTTCTAGGACTAAAGGACTTCAAGAGGCTATGCGGGAATTTATGGAGCTGCATAAATAGCATTTAAATATTATTTCTTTTTCTTACTAAGTATAGTAGGTCTATCTTTTCCCAAAGCCTGTGTGCTATTCCATTTATTGAAATCTTCTTAAGAATAAGAAAGTCCACAGTTCGATGGAATAGTTGTGGTTGGTATGCCAAAAAACCGGTCTCATCTTTACCAGAAGCTCTATCTATTCACAACCAATTAACTCCCAAAGATTCTGCTGCTACCTTGCTAACTGTATCAATAAGTATATCTTCAGATGTCTCAATTTGATTCTCAATATATGTATCTAGATACTTTATTTTCAAAAAATGAGCCCATATTTAGTTGAATCATATATATGAATTGTTGGGGTTTAATCACGGATCACGATAAAAACTTAAACTAATTTGACCAATGACTCTTATGATAGACGATAATAGTATGAATATAATAAGAGGGGTTCTATGACTACTGAAATTGGTGTTTGGGAAATTATTAATGGAAAATTAGAATCTGTTGATGTTTCATTAGCTCAAGCTGGTCGTAAAGAGAGTGAAGATTTAGAAAAGTGGATTAAAGTAGTATAATATTTTAGAAGAATTACTTAACAAAGCACATATCAATAGCTATATAACATTTAATGTGCTAGAATCATTATTAGGTATGAGTTGTGCTCAAAAATTTTGTATTTTTCTAATCTGATGAGTTTAAGAGCTTAATTAATTATTAATAATAAAAAAGGCATCTGGACATCTACATGTGCGTATGTAGCTAGCTAGGTGGCTGGTGGGATAAGAGGGCTGAGCGGTACTGTCTCGGCTCGATTTTCTCATTTATCGTCTCCATAGTTTTTTTCCGCATTCCCCACAAAAACCTTCATCGCCTTTAATTTGATTACCGCACTTGGGACATATTTGTTCCCAACGTTTTGAACCACAAATCCCACAGAAAGTCTCGTCACTCTTTAATTTATTCCCACATTCCAAGCAAGTTTCATCGATATTGTCGATATTTTCTTCCGAATGGATGTCAATAATATGCTGATATTTTCCTTCATCTGCCCATTTTAATATTTCAGAAGCCCTCAGTACACCCCAGGGATGGTCCCGACCTAACTTAAAATACTCTTTATACATTTTATCTAAAGCATCAGAATCAAAACTTTTAAATTCGCTAGCCTGTTCGATGAACTCTCCTGTATCCATTTTATCATAGAGTTTTGGAGGAACACCGCTTAATTTCATTAAAACACTTATAGCAACTTCTTTATCTTGACAAGCTAGTAATCCTGCCCTGTCAGATGTAAATTCAGACATTTGACTCCACAAATTTAACGCTTGCTCAACATTTGATTGTACATAGCCACCAATACCCCAAAGAGAATCAATAATACTTTCACCTAACATTGAGATTGTTCTAGCCATATTTGAGTATAATGTATGCCCACTCTTGATATGACCAGCTTCATGACCAACCACACACAACAATTCCTCTGATGTCAAATACTCGACAGCTCCGGAACTAATCATGATTAAAGGTTGTTCTCTACCTGTAGTACTTGCATTAATTTCCCAACCTCTTTGTATATATAAGTCCGGGATATGTGTTAGGTGAATATTCCTACATGCCTCTTCTAGAATCTGATGAATTTCGGGAAAATGAGTAGGAGTAACTTTGATTGAACTACCTGTATTCAATATCTTGTATTGTTTTTCGATATCATATTTCAGATAAAACTTACTATAAATCTTCAATCCCGGAATTTTATTTAATGAATCCAATGCCATTTTATCGTATTCATGTTCGTATTCATGAGGATTTAGCATTAATAATGGTTTGCGTGGCAATTACATCACCTTAACATTTATGAAATAATAAAGCAATTTATTTATTTACATGCTTTTTTTTATGTTTTAATATTCCTCCACATTCGCATTCATCTGCAAAATCGTTTGGAGACTCCCCAGGTTGTAATTCGTAGTAACCCTCACATTTATCACAAATTAAATATCCTGGATTAGTTGTTGGCTTTTTGACATTTTTGATTTTTGTTTTGGTTTGAGATGGATCTTCTTTCTTTTTTAAACTATTGTCTATAGTATCGGCTGTACTATTCAATAATACATTTACATCTTTCATAAGGCCTTTACCGAATTTAGAAACAGAATCCTTAGATTTATTTACATTTTCATCTTTTACTAAGCCTTTGCTGAATTTAGAAATAGAATCTTTAGATTTGTTAATCCAAGTAGAATTTGTTATATTTGAAATGCCGTCATTTTTGTCATTTGAAGGATATAATTCAGTTCCGCATTTTGTACAGAATTTAAGATCTGATTCAACTTCAGAATTACATTGAGGACAATGGGTTGGATGTTGAGAGGCACTGACTTCAGTTCCGCATTTTGTACAGAATTTAAGATCTGATTCAACTTCAGAATTACATTGAGGGCAAATATTATTTTCTGGACTTGATTCTTCTTTCGCTATTATAATTGGCTTTCCACAGATACCACAAAACTTATTCCCCTCTGGAACATCTGCATTACAGTTGGAACATTTTATAGTTTTTTCTGAATTATTCTCCATAAAACCCCTTCCCAATATAGGGGTTGTAAAGTTTAGGGGTGTTGGAACTTTTGAAAAAAATATTTGAAAATATTATTTTCTGGATTTTAATGGAGTCTAATTCAAAATTAGCCTAGTTAAATATAAGTATTAGGTGAGA